>NZ_JAIWNX010000106.1 GCF_020217185.1 Asticcacaulis sp. | reverse complement strand
GGCCACTGCGCGAAGGCAAGGGCAATGTGCACGCCGTGATGGGCGCGGGCACCGGTTTCGGCGCTTCGGTGCTGGTGGGCGGGCCCTATGGTCCCTATTGCCTTTCGACCGAAAGCGGCCACGCATCCTGGGCCCCGGTCAATGATTTCGAGCGCGAACTCCACCGCTTCCTGTCGAAAAAGCACGGGCGCGTGACCATTGAAATGGTGCTGTCCGGCCCCGGTCTGGTCAATCTCTACAAGGCCGTGACCAATGTGCGCGGCGAGCCGACGCTGGAGCTGACGCCCGCGCAGATCACGCATCTGGATGGTCCGGACGCACAGGGCTCGCGCTACACGGTCGAAACCTTCCTTGATATTCTGGCCTCGGTGGCGGGCGACCTCAGCCTGTGCCACGGCGCAACGGCGGGCCTGTTTATAGCCGGGGGTATCGCGCCGAAGCTCGCCAAATATATCGACGAAGCGCGCTTCCGCGCTCGCATGGAGGCCAAGGCGCCGCTGGTCTCCTATGTCGAAGCTATTCCGTCGCGCATCATCACCCACGAATGCGCGGCCCTGATCGGGGCGGCCAACGCCTTGACGGACGCCGAAATAATCGCTTAGTGCGCCTGAACAAGCTCCCTGCGCAGCCGGGGAGCGGATGACAACAAGGATACGCCATGACCAAGCCGCTCGACGTTCACACCATCATGACCACGGGGCCCGTCCTGCCGGTGATGGTCATTCCGGATATCGAGATGGCCCTGCCTCTGGCCGACGCCCTGATGGCCGGTGGCATCAAGGTGCTGGAAATCACGCTGCGCACCGATTGCGCGCTGGACGCCATCAAACTGATCGCCAAAGAGCGCCCGGACGCCATTGTCGGCGCAGGCACGCTGCTGACGCCAAAGGATGCCGAAAAAGCCGCCGAAGCCGGTGCGAAGTTCGGCGTGTCGCCGGGCCTGACCAAGACGCTGGCCAAGCAGGATTCGCTGCCGCTGCTGCCGGGCGTTTCGACGGCCTCCGAAGTGATGAAGGCGCTGGAATGGGGCTTTGAGCGCCTGAAATTCTTCCCGGCCGTCCCGGCGGGCGGTGTGCCCATGCTGAAGGGCATCGGTGGCCCGCTGCCACAGGTCAAGTTCTGCCCGACGGGCGGTATCGGCCTTAACAACGCCGCCGATTTTCTGGCGCTGGATAACGTCCTGTGCGTCGGTGGCTCATGGGTCGCCCCGGAAAAGGCGATGAAGGAAGGCCAGTGGGGCGAAATTTCCAAACTCGCCGCCGAAGCCGTGCAAAAGTTTGCGGGCTGAGGTCGCGGCTTCGGAACGGTGCTAAGGCAGGTCCGGGTTAAGTTACCGCTACCATAGAGTTTTTGCGGCGCAGCGTCCTTGACAACGGGGCCTGCGCCGTTCTTCTTTGGTCTGACCAAAAAGACACAAAAGGGAATCCGGGGATTGGCCGCTCAGAATATATGTCGCATCGCAGGGATGGGGGCATGAGAACGCCCAGAGACCGCGGTGTGCCGGGGGCCGGCGGCACCTCGACCATCAATGATGTGGCGCGACTGGCGGGGGTGTCGATCAAGACCGTCTCGCGCGTCATGAATAACGAACCTAATGTGCGCCCGGAAACGCGCGATAAGGTTCAGGAAGCCGCCACGCTTCTACACTATCGCCCGAATCTGCTGGCCCGCTCGCTGGCCGGATCGCGCAGTTTCCTGATCGGACTGTTCTACGACAACCCGAACGCGGCTTATATCACCGACATGCAGCGCGGCGTCATCACGCGGGCGCGCGAGCAGGGCTACCATCTGCTGATCGAGCCGCAGGACAGCCACGCGCCCGATCTGGTGTCGAAGATTTCCAGCCTTCTGGCCACCATTCGCCTCGATGGGGTTATTCTGACGCCGCCCCTGTGCGATATGGCGGTGGTGCTGCACGCCATTGAGGCGGCGGGTGTGCCCTATGTGCGCGTATCGCCCTTCCTCAATCCCGGCCGCTCGCCCTGCGTGCGTATGGATGAGACCCAGGCCGCCTATGAGATGACGCGCCACCTGATTTCTATGGGCCACAAGGATATTGGCTTTATCCGCGGCCACCCGGAACACGGCGGCAGCCATCAGCGTTATGAGGGCTTTGTGCGGGCCCTGCGCGAAAGCCAGATTGAGCCCCGCCCTGAATGGGTCAAGCAGGGCTACTTCTCCTACGAATCGGGCGTTGAGGCCGGGCGCGCCCTGTTTGCCGAAAAGACGCGCCCGACGGCGGTGTTTTCGTCCAACGACTATATGGCGTTCGGGGTGATGGCCTCGGCCCAGCAGGTCGGTATCCGCATCCCGGAAGATGTATCCATCACCGGCTTCGACGATGTGCCGGGCGCCATGCTGGTGTGGCCGCACGTGACGACCATCCGTCAGCCGGTCGAGGCGCTGGCCTATGCCGCCGCCGATATTCTGCTGACCCGTCAGGAAAGCGAAGAGGGCGAACCCGCGCCACAGGCCCCGGACCGCCTGCTGCCCTTTGCCCTGATCGAACGGCAATCGGTGCGCCGTTTATAAGGCTCATGGCTTTGAAGCAAAAAAAAACCGGCAGCCGGATAAACCGGGCTGCCGGGTATAAGGCCATTGCCACCTGAATAATGCCAAATCCAGATGACGATTTAAAATTCTGCGGGCGCGCGACCGTGAAAAAGGGAAAGAAGCCGCGCTCAGCCAGAATTTTAAACTCAGATTCAAACGGTCGGAGGGACCGTTCAAAAAGGAGCACCAACGGGTGGCTAAGGATTGCGATAATCTGACAGCGCTGTCAAGCGTGTTTTTGACGAAGATGGCGATAAGGGCTGCGAAATTTCGGCGCAGGCGTGAAAAATCATGAGAAAACCCGCGGTGCGTCAATGATTTAAAGGTGTGGCGGTTTTTGACGGGGGAGGTGAGAAAATCGTTTTCACAGACGCTTAGCGCGCCTTTCGCCCTGTCTCGCGGCTTGACGCTCTCTGATAGCGCTGTCATTAAGTGGGGCGCTCAAAGCGGCGGTTGCGCGCTTTCGGGCCCGATATACAAATAAGACCGGCAAACGAAACGCCGCGGGAAGAAGGAAGAGAAGACATGCGCAAATCCATGAAGGGCGCGCTGAAAGCCAGCGTGTCCGCAGGCCTTTTGCTGACAGCCCTGGCGACTTCGGGCTGCGTCACCATTATCGAGAGCAAGGGCAAGGCGGAGCCAACGCCCGTGGCGGCGACCCCGGCCGAGGTGGCGACGCCTGCCGCCGTTGAGGTCAACCCCGTGTGGCCGACGACGAAGGATGCGGGCCTGATCGACGCCGATGTCGAAGCGAAGATCGACGCCCTGATGGCCGATATGACGCTTGAGGAAAAGGTCGGTCAGACCGTGCAGGCCGATATTTCGGCCATCAAGCCGGAAGACCTCAAAAAATACCCGCTGGGCTCGATTCTGGCCGGTGGCAACTCGGCCCCCGGCGGCAATGAGCGCGCCACGCCGCAACAATGGCTCGATCTGGCCGACGCCTACTGGCGCGCCTCACTGGAATATCCGTCAAAGAGCAAGATTCCGCTGCTGTTCGGGATCGACGCCGTGCACGGTCACTCGAACCTCGTCGGCGCCATCATCTTCCCGCACAATGTCGGTCTGGGGGCCACGCGCAACCCGCAACTGATGAAGGATATCGCCCGCGTCACCGCCTATGAAATGTCGCTGGCGGGCGTGGACTGGACCTTTGCGCCGACGGTCGCCGTATCGCGCGACAAGCGCTGGGGCCGCGCCTATGAGTCGTATTCGGAAAACCCTGCCGATGTCGCGGCCTATGCCGGCAAGGTCGTCGAAGGCCTGCAAGGCGATACGGGCGGTGATGAGGGCATAAAGCCCGGACACATTATGGCTTCGGCCAAGCACTTCCTCGGCGACGGCGGCACGCTGAACGGCAAGGATCAGGGCGACGCCCAGATCAGCGAAGAGGAACTGGCCACTATCCACAATGCCGGCTACCCGCCGTCGATCGAAGCCGGGGCCTTGTCGGTCATGGCCTCCTTCTCGTCGTGGAACGGTGAGAAGCTGACCGGCAGCAAGTACCTGCTGACCGACGTGCTGAAACACCGCATGGGCTTTAACGGCTTCGTCGTGTCCGACTGGAACGCGCAGGGTCAGGTGCCGGGCTGCACCACCACCTCGTGCCCGCAGGCCTTCAATGCCGGGATCGACATGTTCATGGCCCCCGATTCGTGGAAGGGCATCTATGAGAACACGCTGGCTCAGGTGAAGTCCGGAGAAATCTCCGAAGACCGCCTGAACGACGCCGTGCGGCGCATCCTGCGCGCCAAGATCAAGGGCGGCCTGTTTACGCTGGGCGCGCCCAAGGATCGTCCGATGGCCGGTCACTGGGAAAATCTGGGCAAGGCCGAAAACCGCGCCGTGGCGCGTCAGGCCGTGCGTGAGTCTCTGGTCCTGCTGAAAAACAATGGCTCGGTGCTGCCAGTGAAGGGTGGGGCGAACGTGCTGGTCGCTGGTGACGGGGCCGACAATATCGGCAAGCAGTCGGGCGGCTGGACCATCACCTGGCAGGGCACGGGCAATGCCAATTCCGACTTCCCGAACGGTCAGTCGATCTTTGGCGGCATCAACGACGCGGTCAAGGCGTCGGGCGGTAAGGCCACCCTGTCGGTCGATGGGACATTCAAGGGCAAGAAGCCGGACGTCGCCATCGTGGTGATCGGCGAAGACCCCTATGCCGAATTCCAGGGCGACCGTCCGAACCTCGACTATCAGTCGGGTGAGCGCAAGGATCTGGCCCTCATCAAAAAGCTGAAGGCCGCCGGGATTCCGGTCGTCACCGTCTTCCTGTCGGGCCGCCCGATGTGGGTGAACCCGGAAATCAACACCTCTGACGCCTTTGTGGCGGCCTTCCTGCCGGGCAGCGAAGGCGGCGGCGTGGCCGATGTGCTGATCGGCGACAAGGCGGGCAAGGCGCGCAACGATTTCAAGGGCAAGCTCAGCTTCTCCTGGCCCAAGTTCGCCAATCAGCAGCCGCTGAACCTCAACACGCCGGGCTATGATCCGCTGTTTGCTTATGGCTACGGCCTGACCTATGCCGACAAGGGCGACCTGCTGCCGCTGCCCGAAGACTCCGGTCTGAAAGACGCCGGTGTCGTCAATGTCGATACCTACTTCAATGCCGGCCGCGTGCGCGCGCCGTGGAAGTTCTACCTCGCCGACGCCGATGGCGCGGTGGCGGGCGATCACGGCACGATCAAGTCGCCGAAGGGCGTGGTCACTCAGGCCACGGTCGATGCCGGGGCTCAGGAAAACGGCCGCCTGCTGACCTTTACGGGGCAGGGCAAGGGCGAGGCCTATTTCGCCAGCGATGTGGTTGACCTCAGCCGTCAATCGACCGGCGAACTGGCCATCTCCATCACCTATAAGCTTGAGGCGGCCCCGACGGGTCCGGTGCATCTGGCGCTGGGGCGTGACCGCTTCGTCTTCCAGGAAATGGATGTCGCCAGCCTGCTGAAGGCCGACGGTCAGTTCCATACGCTGAAGGTCAAGCTGAACTGCTTCGCCGCCATCGGCCAGAACATGGCCCAGATCGGCATGCCGTTTGCGCTGCGTTCGGAAAAGCCGCTGAAACTGACCTATACGGCGGTCAAGCTGGCTTCGAACGAAGGCGATGCGGTCTGCCTGAAATAGGCCGAGCCGACAGAACTGAAAAAAATGCGCGGTGGGGTTCACTCCACCGCGCATTTTTTTTGAGGCATGCCGATCGTCTTTTGCTGACGATTGCACATTGCCAAATTCTAAATTTCGATTAATTGTGTGATAATTGCTGCGCAACAGACGCCGCAAAAAACACTCAGGGGGCATTCATGCTTTCAGGTTTCCTGCCCGCCACCAACATACTGGCGGACGTCGATCTCTATATCCTGCTGGCCTATATCGTCGGCATCTTCATTCTGGCGCAGGTGGTGTCGCGCCGCAAGTCCAGCGAGGCGGTGACCTCAAAGGGCTACTTCCTCGCCGGCAATCAGTTGCCGTGGTGGGCCATCGGCGCATCGCTGATCGCCGCCAATATCTCGGCCGAACAGATTATCGGCATGTCAGGGTCCGGCTTCCGCATCGGTCTGGCCATCGCCTCCTATGAGTGGATGGCGGCGATCACCCTGATCATCGTCGGGAAATACTTCCTGCCGGTCTTTATCAAGAACGGCGTCATGACCATGCCGGGCTTCCTTGAACAAAGGTTCGGCCCCAGCGTGAAGTACCTGATGGCCGTTTTCTGGCTGGTGCTCTACGTTTTTGTCAACCTGACCTCGATCCTGTGGCTGGGGGCGACGGCGATTTCGGGCGTGACCGGCGTTGAGCCCATCTATGCCATCGTCGCCATCGGCATCTTCGCCCTGGCCTATCAGATCAATGGCGGGCTGAAGGCCGTGGCCCTGACCGACATCGTTCAGGTGGCCCTGCTGATCCTCGGTGGCCTGATCATCGTCTATATCTCGTTCTCGAAGATCGGCGGTGATGCGGGGGTTATGGGCGGTCTGCACACCCTTTACACGCGCTTCCCGGAGCATTTCGACATGATCCTGTCGAAGGACTCGCCCTTCTATAAGGACCTGCCCGGTATCGCCGTGCTGGTCGGCGGTCTGTGGATCATGAACATCTCCTACTGGGGCTTCAACCAGTACATCATCCAGCGCGCGCTGGCGGCCAAGTCGCTCAATGAGGCGCAAAAAGGCATTGCCTTCGCCGCCTATCTCAAGCTGCTGATGCCGGTCATCGTGGTGTTTCCGGGCCTCGCGGCCCTGATCCTCGCGCCGAATATCGAAAAGGCCGACCACGCCTATCCGGCCATGATGCAGCTTCTGCCCAGCGGCCTTCTGGGGCTCGTCTTTGCGGCGCTGGTGGCGGCGATCATCGCCTCGCTGGCCTCGAAGATCAATTCGATCTCGACCATCTTCACGCTGGACGTGGTGGCCCCCCTGAAAAAGGACATTCCGGATCAGAAGCTGGTGACGATTGGCCGTATCGCTTCGGTGGTATCGGTGATCGTGGCCATGGCCGTGGCGCAGCCGCTGCTCGGCAAGACCGATCAGGCCTTCCAGTTCATTCAGGAGTTCACCGGCTTCTTCACGCCGGGCATCGTGGTCATCTTCGCGCTGGGCATGTTCTGGAAGCGCTGTTCGACCGCCGGGGCCTTTGTTGCCGTGGCCGCCTCGGTCATCCTTTCGACCGTGGCCAAATACGTGCTGCCCGATGTGCCCTTCATGGACCGCGTCGGCTATGTCTTCCTGGCGTCTCTGGCCCTGTGTGTGCTGGTATCGCTGATCGTGCCGAACAAAAAGCCGGTCTCGACCCTGACGCTGGAAGGGGTCAGCTTCAAGACCTCGACGGCGTTCAACATACTGGCGATCGGTGTGGTGATCGTGCTGGTCGCCCTCTATGGGTTGCTGTGGTAGGGATAGGCGGAAACAACGGGAAAAGCGCCTCGCTTGCGGGGCGCTTTTTCGTTTTTACACATAGCGCGGCAACGGAATCTGAGCGTTCGTGACGTTTGATGAGCGATAATCACAGCCTCAGGGAAGATACCGTGACATCGAAGGCTCTCAAAACCGTCCTGCCGGTGCTTCTTCTGCTGGGCGCCTTGCCCGCGGCGGCGGAGGTGACGGCGACCCGCGCCGACGGGCGGCTGACGCTTACTAACGGCCTGATCGAAGCGGTGATCGACGCCAATGGCGATGTGGTATCGTTCAGGGACCTGCGCGGCACGCCAACCGAGTTGATCCAGAGCGGGCAGAAACTCTACTGGGACGCCAATGCCGAGGCGCTGGGCGCGACCGCTTCGCCGCCGCCCAAAAAGGGCTATTACCGCCCGTCCTCCGCCGATACGTCTGTCGAACTGGTCACGGCGACGGCGACGCTGGCCGATGTGAAGATCAGCAGCGGCCCGAGCGAGCATTTTCCGTTCAGGGCCGAGCGCCATTACGTGATGAAGGATGGCCTGCCGGGGCTCTATGCCTATGTCGTCTTCCGCCACCCGGCCGATTTGCCCGCCGCGCGTTTGTGGCAGACGCGCTTTGTCTTTCGCACCTCGCCGCAGGTGTTCAATGCCTGGAGCATTGCGCGCAACACGCTGATCCGCATTCCGCGCGCCGAGGTGACGCAGAAGCTGATGGACGCCACCTTCCGGCTGGCCGACGGGACGGTGAAGACGAAATATCTCAACTCGGTCTATTGGGGGGATGTTCCGGCCTATGGCACCTTGTCCGTGGAGCCGGGCCAGAGCCGCGGCCTCTGGATGATCGAGCCATCGCCGGAATATCACAATGGCGGCCCGATCAAGCAGGGTCAGACCGTGCACGACGATGTGTTGCTGCGCGTGCTGCAATCCTCGCATTTCGGCGCAAAATCGGTGGATGTGCAGGCCGGGGAGGCGTGGTCCAAGGTCTATGGCCCCTTCCTCATCTATGCCAATCAGGCGACGACGCCGGGCCGTCTGTGGTTCGATATCGACCGGCAACTGGCGGCCGAAAAGGCGCAGTGGCCCTATGCCTTCGTCAGCGCCCCCGAATACGCTCAAACGCGCGGCACCCTGACTGGTGAGGTACGCCTGAACGGGGCGGCGGCGGGCAAGAGCCGGGTCGTCCTGTCTGACCCCGGTGCTGTCTGGGCCGACAGCGGCAAGGGCTATAATTATTGGGGCGAGGTCTATGCCGACGGGCAGTTTCGCATCGAAGGCATTGCGCCCGGCACCTATGCTTTGAGCGTCACCGGGGCGGATCAGCCCCACGACCTCAGCGGTCGCACCGTGACCATCCGCGCCGGCGCGCAGGACACGGGCACGATCTTCTGGCAGAAGGAATCGCACGGCAAGACCCTGTGGCAACTGGGGACGTTTGATCGTCAGGCGGCGGAGTTCCGCAATGGCGATGCGGCGCGCGGCTATCAGATGTTCACCCTCTACCCGCAGCAGTTTCCCAAGGATGTCGATTACACCATCGGGCGCAGCGTCGCGGCGCGCGACTGGAACTACGCGCACTGGTCCTGGTACATGAGGGACCCGGTCTGGCACCTGCGTTTCAAGGCGGCACCGCAAGCGGGGAAGGGGACGCTGACCATCGGCATCGCCTCGGCGCAACCGGCCACCGCGCAGGCCCAAAAGTGTGAAGCGGTTTTGGGAAAAACCTGCGCGGCAAAACCCGCTAAGTTGACGGATGTGCGCGTGGCGCTGAACGGTCAGGAGATCGGGGCCATCCGCCTGCCCAAGACCGGCACGGCTGGCTATCGCGGCGGCGTGCAGGATCAGAATTACAATGTCGTGACCTTCACCTTCGACGCATCCTTTCTGAAGGCTGAGAATGACCTGACTTTTCGCCATGCTGACGGGCAGGTGTTTGACCCGGCCCTGATCCGGGCCGCCGAAAGCGCCGCCGCTGACGACGATCAGGCCCCCGGCAGCGCCGCGCCGGGTCAGGTGATGTACGATGCCATTAAACTGGACGTGCAGTAATCATTTGCGTCTCCCGTGAAGCCGCGTTAGCCTTTCGCATTTGCGAAGAGGTGACGTATGCGCGTGTGGGCCCTCTGTCTGGCGATGGTGATGAGCGTAATGATGACGATGACGGCGCAGGCGGCGGCCTATCTGGATAAAACCCCGCGCATCGGCGTCATCTCGGCCTTTGAGCCGGAGTGGCAGGCCCTGATCGGGCGACTTAAAGACGCCCAAAGCTACAGCCTCAACGGCATGAGGTTCGTCACCGGCACGCTGGAGGACAAGCCCGTTGTGCTGACCATGTCGAGCATGTCGATGGTCAATGCGGCGATGAATACGCAGCTCCTTATTGACCGCTTCCACGTCGAGCGCATCGTCTTTTCGGGCATAGCCGGGGGCATCGACCCGTCCCTGAAGATCGGCGATGTGGTCGTCCCGGCGCGCTGGGCACAGTCGCTGGAAACCATTATGGGCCGCAAGACCGCCACAGGCTTCGTCAAGCCGGACTGGCTGACCTGGGCACCGGACGGC
>NZ_JAIWNX010000105.1 GCF_020217185.1 Asticcacaulis sp. | reverse complement strand
ATGGAAGCCTATGGCATGATCATCCCCAATTCCGTGGTGGTGGGCAGCGCCAAACACGCGCCCGAGCCCAGGGTGTGGTTTGAGGCCGATCCGGCCATGCTGGCGGTCGCCGCTAAACTTGAGCAGACGGAACTGGCTCACTGTACGGCGGACGGGCGCTGCCTTGATCACAGACCGCAACTGCATGTGGGCGGGGATGCGGTATCGTCGCCGGCCTTTGTCGATAATGCCGATTACCGCGACTATCTGCACCGTGCGTTCAATGCTCGTGTGGCGGATATGGAAAGCGCAGCCGTGGGGCAGGTGGCCTTTGCCAATGACGTGCCGTTCATCGTCTTCCGCAGCCTGTCCGATCTGGCGGGCGGTGACGAACACGCCAATCAGATGGCCACCTTCATGGCGCTGGCCTCGGAAAATTCAGCCACAGTCGTGTGCCGGTTTATCCGGGCCTTGCCGGCAAAATAAGGGCCGCAAGGCGCTTGCGTCTTCATACCTCCCCAGCGTGCTGGGGAGGGGGACCGCACGAGCCGCCGAAGGCGGTGAGATGTGGTGGTGGGGGACTTTGTATCGCGGTGCAAAATTTCAGCTTGCGGAACATCGTCCGCCGGGCGCTAATGAAACCGATTTTGTATGTGGGGACGATATGGGCTTTCTCGACAGATATTTTGGCCTGAGCGCGCAGGGCACCACGGTGCGGACCGAGGTCATGGCCGGTTTCACCACCTTTCTGACCATGGCCTATATCGTGCTGGTCAATCCGGCCATCCTGTCGCAGACGGGGATGCCGCTGGCGGCGGTGGCGGCGGCGACCTGCGCGTCGGCGGCTTTTGCCTCGATCCTGATGGGGCTGGTGGCCAACTATCCGCTGGCCATGGCGCCGGGCATGGGGCTCAACGCCTATTTCACCTTTACCGTGGTCAAGGGGATGGGGCTGCCGTGGCAGACGGCGCTGGGCTGCGTCTTTCTGTCGGGGGTGTGCTTCCTCTTGCTGACGCTCGGCGGGGTGCGTCAGATGATCGTCAACGCCATCCCCAAGCCCCTGTTCGCCGCCGTAGCGGGCGGCATAGGCCTGTTTATCGCCTTTATCGGCCTGAAAGAGGCCGGCATAATCGTCGCCAGTCCGGCCACCACCGTGGCGCTGGGTGACCTCAAAACACCGGCCCCGGCACTGGCCCTGCTGGGGCTGCTGATCATCGCGGTGCTGAGCGCCTGGCGTATCAAGGGCGCGGTGCTGATCGGTATACTGGCGACCACCGCGGCGGCGTGGGGTCTGGGGCAGGTGACCTATCAGCCGACACCCTATGACCTCAAGGCGCTGACCGCGACGGCCTTTGCGCTGGATATTCCGGCGGCGCTCGATATCGGCAAGACGGGCTTTGGCATCCTCGAAATTGTATTCGTGTTTCTGTTTGTCGATCTTTTCGACAATGTCGGCACACTGGTCGGCGTCTCCAAGCGCGCCGGGCTGATGCAGCCCGACGGCAGCATCCCGCGCCTCAACAAGATCCTGTTCACCGACTCGATCGCCTCGATGGCCGGGGCGGTAATGGGCACCTCGACCGTCACCAGCTATATCGAAAGCGCGGCGGGTGTGGCCGAAGGCGGCCGCACGGGCCTGACGGCGGTGGTGACGGGGTTGCTGTTCCTTGTGGCGCTGTTCTTCGCGCCCTATGCGCAGTTCATCCCGGCGGCGGCCACGGCACCGGCCCTGATTATCGTCGGTGCGCTGATGATGGCCCCGCTGAAAGAGATCGACTGGGAGGACGCGGGTGTCTCTGTTCCGGCCTTCCTGATTCTGATCGGGATTCCCCTGACCTTTTCCATTGCCAACGGGCTGGCCTTCGGCATCACGGCCTATGCGGTGATCAAGCTGCTGCGCGGTAAAGCGCGCCTTGGCGACTGGCTGTTGCTGGTGCTGGCCGGGCTGTTTGTGGCGCGTTTTATCTGGTTGAGTGCGGGCTAGACCGGTATGACTTTTAATGGAATCGTAATTCAAGCGCCTCCCCTGATTTCAGGGGAGGCGCTATAGCGATAAGCCGTTTCCATCTAAAATCATTTCGATCTAGGGGTTTGAAGTCCCTGTCTTGTCTACGCGATTGGCGTCATAGGCCGCATCCGGACCCTTCGCGGTCGGGCTGTCGCGGTTGGTGGCGGTAAAGGCGACGACAAATCCGATCAGGACGATCACAAGGGCGATAATGCCCCACGGCAGACGACGGCGCGGCAAATTGCCGGGACCTTCGGGGCCGCTGCGGGTCAGCGCGTCGCCGCGCGCGTGCAACGGGTCTTCGGAATGGGTCATGACAGGGCTCCTCAGTAAAGACTCTCAGGATGCGCCCTGCGACGGAAAACCACAGTGCCAAAAGGCGTCCGGTTTGTAAGAATGCGCTATCGACGATCTGTGTTGCGTTGCATTCACAAACCCCATTGCGTTTGTAACTTTTGTTGAAGAGGCTTGCCGCTTAAGGCCTTGCGTTTTGCTGCATCGCAAACTAAATTGAAGATGTTCAGCGCGCTGCGCTGATTGCCCTTCCTGGGCGTTTCCTCCCTGTAAACTTTAAGCCGCGCCGAAATGCGCGGCTTTTTTTTGCCCGAAATCCGGGACCACTTAGCTTTTGGGGGGCAAATCGAAATTTAGCGTCTTGCAGCCATTGCACGACGCGCAGCCGGAGTCGCACCCGGCGGCCGTTTTGGCAGCGGGCTTGAGGCCCAGACGGCGGGCCACGCCTTCAACGGTTTTCGGAAACAGGCGGCGCGCCATCATGGCAGCAGCCACGGCCACAATGACCGCAACGATCAGGGTCTGGATCAGGTCGTAGCTCATCCCGTCACCATCTTCGTTACGCTATAGGTCAGGAACGAGGCCAGATAGGCCAGAGCGAACAGGTAACCAGCCGTAATCCCGACGAACTTCCACGAATTGGTTTCGCGGCGGATGACGGCAAGCGTCGAAAGGCACTGCGGCGCAAAGATGTACCAGGCCAGAAGCGAGAAGCCGGTGGCCAGCGACCATTGCGCCGCGACCGTTGCCTGCAACTGATTGGCCACGGCGTCTTCGGAGCCGGAAATGGCATAGACCGTCCCCAGCGCCGACACGGCCACTTCGCGGGCGGCCATGCCGGGGATCAGGGCGATACAGATTTCCCACGTAAAGCCGATGGGGCGGAAGATCGGCTCGATGGCGTGGCCGATCATGCCGGCAAAGGAATAGTCGATGGCCGGTTGCGTGGCGTTAGCGGGGGCGCGCGGGAAGGTGGCCAGCACCCACAACAGCGTATTGGCGGCGAAGATGACGCCGGTGATCCGGCGCATGAAAATGCCGGCGCGCTCCCACAGGCCCAGCGCCAGATTGCGCGGATTGGGCAGGCGGTAGGAGGGCAGCTCCATCAGCAGCATGGCCGGGCTCTTGTCCGTGCGCAGCAGCTTCATCACCCAGGCGACGATCAGGGCCGACAGGATACCGGCAATGTACAGCCCGAACAGCACAAGACCCTGAAAGCTGAGGACGCCCCACACCTGACGTTCGGGGATGAAGGCGGCGATCAGCAGGGCATAGACGGGCAGGCGCGCCGAACAGGTCATCAGCGGCGCGATCATGATGGTGGTCAGGCGGTCGCGGATGTCGTGGATCGAGCGCGTGGCCATGACGCCCGGAATGGCGCAGGCAAACGACGACAAAAGCGGGATAAAAGCCCGCCCGGTCAGGCCCGCCCGCGCCATCAGCGTATCGAGCAGGAAGGCGGCGCGCGGCAGGTAGCCCGACTCTTCGAGCACCAGAATAAAGAAGAACAGGATCAGGATCTGCGGCAGGAAGACCAGTACCGAGCCTACCCCACTGATCATGGCGTCGGCGATAAAGCTCTGCAACAGGCCTTCGGGCATGTGGGCGCGTACCATTTCGGCGGCCCAGCCGAACAGGCCCTCTATCCCGTCCATCAGCGGCGTCGCCCAGGCGAAGACGGCCTGAAACACCACGAACATCAACAGGGCGAGGATGGGCAGGCCAAACACCGGATTGAGCAGGACGCCATCCAGCTGGTCGTCGATCTTCGCCGTAAAGCTTGGCATGGTGACGGCCGCGTTGAGAATATCGCGCACCTCAAGGTGCACGTCGCGCTCGGTCGGGGCGATCTTCGGCGCTTCGATCGACTGCGTGTCGATGTGTTCGATCAGGTGTTTGGCACCGCCCCCGGCAATGGCCACGGTCTGGATGACCGGAATGCCCAGCAGGGCCTGAAGCCGGTCCTGATCAATGTGGATGCCGCGCTTGTGCGCCGCGTCCATCATGTTGAGCGCCAGCACCATCGGGCGGCCCAGCTTGCGGATTTCCAGCACAAAGCGCAGGTTGAGGCGCAGATTGGTCGCATCGGCCACGCAGACGATCACGTCGGGCGCGCCGACTTCGGCCACCTTGCCCATACAGACGTCGCGGGTGATGATTTCGTCGGGGCCCAGCGCATCGAGGCTGTAGGCACCGGGCAGGTCCAGCACCTTGATCGTGCGGCCGGACGGGGCGGTAAAGCTGCCCTCCTTGCGCTCGACCGTCACACCGGCGAAGTTGGCGACCTTCTGGCGCGCGCCGGTGAGCTGGTTGAACAGGGCGGTCTTGCCGCAATTGGGGTTTCCAACCAATACTATAGAAATGGGCGCGATCAGCAGTCCGGACATCTCAGCACGCGCTCCTTACGCTGTACGCACCTGAACCCGGTCGGCTTCGGCGCGGCGCAGCGCGAAACGGGTAAAGCCAATCTGGATCAGCAGGGGTTCGGCCCCGAACGGGCCTTTGGCCACGACCTTCACCGGCTCATCGACGACGAAGCCCAGTTCGCGCAACCGACGGCCGACGCGGTCATCGGCACTGAGATCGGCGACATCGACGACGATGGCGGCGCTATGCAGAGGCAGATCGCTGAGTTTCATATCGGGGACGCGGGTCAGACTTGCAAGTGAGAATGATTATAAAGTGGCTCTTACGCAATTGAAACCGTCCTGACAACGGTTTTGTCCGTGCTCTGTGATCTTAGGCGTCAGGCAAACGGTTTCAGATGCAATAAAAACAAGCGACTGTGCGGCCTGCGGCGGATGGCTGCACCCTTTACGAACGCCCTCTCAGTGTTTAGGAAGCGCCTGTATCGCGGAGCTTGTTATGAATATCGACGCCTTCCCTCAGCTTGAAATCGTGCCGGTCACCGGGCCGATCACCGGGGCCGTGGTGGTGCCGGGTTCGAAATCCCTGACCAACCGCGCCTTTCTGGTGGCGGCGCTCGCCAAGGGGGAAAGCACGCTGTCGGGGGTGCTGACCAGCGACGATACGGTGCATATGGCGACCGCCCTGAAGCAGATGGGGGTGGAGATCGAGGCGATCGATTCCACCACGGTCAGGCTGCGCTCGTCTGGCAAGCTGAAAGCGCCGGCTCAGCCGTTGTTTCTCGGCAATGCGGGTACGGCGACGCGGTTTCTGACGGCGGCGGTGGCCCTGGCCGACGGGGCGGTGGTGATTGACGGCGACGCGCACATGCGCAAGCGGCCCATCCTGCCGCTGGTCGAGGCCCTGACGCGGCTGGGGGTCGAGGTGTCGGCCCCGACCGGCTGTCCGCCGGTGACGGTGATGGCGCGCGGCGGCTTTTCCGGCGATGTCGTAGACATTGACGCAGGTTTGTCGAGCCAGTACGTGTCGGCGCTTCTGATGCTGGCGGCCTGCGGCGATAAGCCTGTCGAGGTGCGGCTGCGCGGCGATCACGGCATCGGCGGGCGCGGCTATATCGACCTCACTCTGGGTGTGATGCAGGCCTTTGGCGCGAAGGTGTCGCAGCCGTCGGACGGCGTGTGGCGCGTGGAACCGACCGGCTATGTGGCGGCGGACTATCCCATCGAACCGGACGCCTCCTCCTGCACCTATCTGTGGGCGGCCGAGGTGCTGACCGGCGGTCAGATCGACTTTCAGATGGACACGGCGGCCCTGACCCAGCCGGACGCCAGGGCGCGCGACGTCATCATGAGCTGGCCGCACATGCCCGCCGTCATCGACGGCTCGCAGATGCAGGACGCCGTGCCGACGCTGGCCGTTCTGGCGGCATTTAACCAGACGCCGGTGCGCTTTGTTGGCATTGCCAATCTGCGGGTGAAGGAGTGCGACCGCGTGAGCGCCGTGTGTGACGGGCTGAACGCCCTGCGCGCCGGGCTGGCCCACGAAGAGGGCGACGACCTGATCGTCCATGCAGATCCGGCACTGATCGGCACGACGACGAAGGCCGTGATCGACACGCACAATGACCACCGCATTGCCATGTGCTTTTCGCTGGCCGGGCTGATGATGGCGGGCGTGGTGATCGACAATCCGAAATGCGTGTCCAAGACCTTCCCGACCTATTGGGACGTGCTGCAAAGCCTCGGTGTGGGGTTGAAGCATCCGTAGGGGTTAGCCACCAAAAACACGAAAAGTCACGAACACTGCGCGTGTGGAAACGTCTTTGCCCGCAGGGCTATTTTCCGTCTGTGACGCACACAATAATCAGACGCTTCGCGCTTAGACTGCGCGCAATGAAGTTCGTGTCTTTTCGTGTTTTTCATGGCTAAATTTTTCTCCCCATGCCAGCATGACCCCATGCAAATCCTTCGTCGTCTTCTGCTGATCGCCCTTGCGCTTTTTGCCGTGCCGGCTCTGGCGCGGGCCGAAGAGGTGCGCGTTGCCGTCGCCGCCAACTTCACCGACACAGCAAAACTGATCGCCAGCGCCTTTGAAAAGAAGACCGGCCACACCGTCACCCAGAGCTTCGGGGCGTCGGGTCAGTTCTATGCGCAAATAAAGAACGGCGCGCCCTTCGATGTCTTCCTCAGCGCCGATGCCGAACGCCCGCTGCGCCTTGAGGCCGAGGGGTTGACGGTCAAAGGCACGCGCTTTGTCTATGCCTATGGCAAGCTGGTCCTGTGGAGCGCCGATAGGCGCGTGGACGCCAAGGGCGCGGTCCTCAGCAAAGGCGCGTTCGACAAGCTGGCCATCGCCGATCCGGCGGCGGCTCCCTATGGCGTGGCGGCGGTCGAGACCCTGACCCGGCTGGGCCTCTATGACCGCCTGAAAGCGAAGATCGTCAAGGGCGGCAATATTTCCCAGACCTATACCTTTGTGGCCACGGGGGCGGCGGAACTGGGCTTTGTCGCCCTGTCGCAGGTGCAGGGCAAGGGCGGATCGTCGTGGCGGGTGCCGGCCCACCTCTATACGCCCATTGATCAGCAGGCCGTGCTGCTGAACACCGGCGCAAGCAATCCCGCCGCCAGAGCCTATATGGCCTTTTTTCGCTCGCCCGAGGCGGTGAAGATCATCCGTTCGCACGGCTATGAGGTCCGCTGAACCCATGTGGGAGGCCATCCGCGTCACCTTGCTGCTGGCCGCCGTGACCACGCCCCTGCTTCTGCTGCTGGCGACGCCGCTGGCGTGGTGGCTGGCCAAAGGGACGGGGTGGGTGCGCGATACGGTGGCTGCCGTGGTGGCCCTGCCCATCGTCCTGCCGCCAACGGTGCTGGGCTTTTATCTGCTGATCGCGCTGGGACCGCACAGCCCGCTGATGGGGCTGTTGCAGCCGTTCGGCGTCCGGACACTGGCCTTCACCTTTACCGGGCTGGTCATCGGCTCTCTGGTCTATTCGCTGCCCTTTGCCGTGCAGCCCATCCGCAACGCGTTTGAGGCCATGGGGCCGCGCCCGCTGGAGGTCGCCGCCACCTTGCGCGCCTCGCCCTGGGACGCCTTCTGGTCGGTCGCCCTGCCGCAGGCACGACGCGGCTATGTGACGGCGGCGCTGCTGGTCTTTGCGCACACCATCGGTGAATTCGGCGTGGTGCTGATGATCGGCGGGGCCATTCCGGGGCAGACCGAGGTCGTCTCCATCCGCATCTTTCAGGCGGTGGAACAGCTCAACTTTGCCGAAGCGCATCTGATCTCCGGCGGCCTGCTGGCCTTCTCCTTCGTGGCCCTGATGGTCATGCTGGTCATCGACCGGCGCTTCGGCGCGCGCTCGGCGGGGATACGGCCATGATTCAGGTCGATCTCAGCGGTACGGTGGGTGATCTGGCGCTGTCGCTGCGTTTTGAGGCCGGGGCCGGGCTGACGGCGCTGATGGGCCCGTCCGGGTCCGGCAAGACGACGCTGCTGCGCGCCGTGGCCGGGCTGGAGCGCCTGAGCGGGCGGGTGCAGGTGGGTGACGCTGTCTGGCAGGCGGAGGACCACTTTGTGCCCGTGCACAAACGCGCTGTCGGCTATGTGTTTCAGGAGCCGTCGCTGTTTAGCCACTTGTCGGTCGAAGGTAATCTCGATTTTGCACTTAAGCGCAGTCCGAAAGATGTCGATAAAACCGGAATTATAGAACTGTTGCGCATCCGCACGCTGCTGCCGCGTCAGGTTACCCGGTTGTCGGGCGGGGAGCGTCAGCGCGTGGCGATCGCGCGGGCGTTACTGTCCGGGCCAGACCTGCTGCTGATGGATGAGCCGCTGTCGAGCCTCGATCAGGCGGCGCGGGCCGAGATACTGCCGCTGATCCGCGACGTGGCTGAGCGCGTGCCGGTGCTCTATGTCAGCCACGACCCGCTGGAAGTGGCGCGCCTGACGCAGCAGATCATCTACATCCTAAACGGACGCCTGAGCGCGCGCCCGGCGGTGACGCTGGACGGCCTGTCTCAGGCCGAAATCGAGGCGCTGGCGCTCAAGGCCTTGGGTTCATAATCTACCCCCCGACAAGTTGGGAGGTATAAAAGACTACATCCCCGTCGAGATGGCGGCGGTGGCGTCGGGCACTTTTTGCAGCTCCGAGGCGGCGACCTTGCCGACCGGAAAGCGGTCATCGTCCCACACCACATGCACCATATCGGAACCACTTTTGCGGGCCTCGCCGGGCGGCACGATCAGGTTGTCATCGGCGGGGTCATGGCTGACCGTGCCGAGGCCTTTTTCGGTGTGTTCGACGCGCTCGCCGTCCTGAAAGCTGTGCGGGGGGATGTCGTCGGCCATGGGCATGCTCCTTGTCACAGAAGCGGCCATGATCGAAAAACCGGCATAAGTAGGCAATAGGATAAGCTGCGTCAGGGCATATACTGCCCGCCATTGATATGCACGATCTGACCGGTGACGTAGCCGCTCAGGCGATCGGAGGCGAGATAGAGCACCGTGCCCACGCAGTCCTCCGGCGTGCCGATGCGCCCCAGTTGCGTGGCGTTCTTCATCGCTTCCATGCGATCAGCTGGCGTTGCCGCGTGGAAGGGTGTGCCGATGACGCCGGGCGCGATGGCGTTGACGCGGATGCCGCGTTTGGCCAGATCGCGCGCCATATGCCGCGTCAGATTGTGAACATAGGCCTTGGCACAGGCATAGTGGCCCGACCCCGGCCCGCCGCCATCATTACCCGCAATCGAGCCGACATTGATGATGCTGCCGCCGCCCTGCTGTTCGATCAGCGGCACGGCGGTCTGAGAGGCATTGATCACCGCGCGCACATTGAGGTTCATCACCGTGTCATAAAGCGCGTCGTCGATTTCCATGAACGGGCGGCGGCCGCACAGGCTGCCCGCATTGTTGACGAGAATGTCGAGCTTGCCGAGCTTTTGCGCGGCTGCCTCGACCATGCCTTTGGCCGTTTTCGGGTCGGTCAGGTCGGCCTGCACGATGACCGCTGTGCCGCCCGCAGCCGTGATGGCGTCGGCCACGGCCTGAGCGCCTTCGGCATTCGAGGCGTAATGGATGGCGACCGCCGCGCCGCAGTCGGCAAAGCCCCTGGCGACGGCGGCGCCTATGCCCGACGAGGCGCCGGTGATGAGTACGGATTTGCCTTTGAGGTCATTCAACATAGGGAGTCCAGTCTGGAGTCGGCATCCGGGCCATCTGGCCCAGAACCGTGGGAGCGAGTTTGGTGAAGTCCGGATGGTGGTTGGCAGCGGTCAGGGTGATAAAGCGCACCCGGACATTGGCGGCGAAGGCGGCCTTTTTCAGCGCCTCGCCTTCGCTGAAAGGGATGAT
>NZ_JAIWNX010000104.1 GCF_020217185.1 Asticcacaulis sp. | reverse complement strand
GTCATCCGCCGTGCCGTGGATCAGCAGAAGCGGCACCTTGATCCGGCTCACGGCTTTCAGGTTGTCGAAGCGGTCCGGCAGGATCGGCCGGGCATAGGCCGGGGCCATGGCCGTCAGCGAGGTAAAGGTGCCAAGCGTCACCACCCCGGCAATGTCTTCGCGCGTCGCCGCATCAAGCGCCACGCCGCCCCCCAGTGAATGCCCGAACAGATAGACGGGCGCGCCCGGTTGCAGGGTGCGGCCATAGGCGATGAAGGCGGCGGCATCGGCGCGCAGGCCCGTCTCGCTGGGGGTGCCCGGATTGCCGCCATAGCCGCGATAGTCGGCAATCAGCAGACCGTCACCCTGCTCCGCCAGCGGGGCGGCATAGCGGGCGGCGGTATAGCGATTGCCTCCATTGCCATGAAAGAAAACGATCAGACGCTTCCCGGCCTCACGCGGCGGGTAATAATAGCCTTTGAGGCTCAGGCCATCGGCGGTGGTGACGCTGACCTCACGCGGAGCCTCGCCCGGCCACTGCGCGGAGGCGGGCAGGGGATCGGGCAGGTAGATGTGGCTGCGCACCACCGGGGCGCAGGCGCTCAGGCCGGTCACGGCCAGCACCGCCAGAATGGCGCGAACGACAGGTTTCATAAGGCTCCCACTGGATAGAGACGACGACGCGCCGTCTGCGCATTAATGAGCGAAAGTGACCGGCAGGCAAGGGGTGGCTAAGGTTTGTTCAGGGTTTCCTTTTGGCGGGTTTGATTTTCGGGGTCGCTCCGGTGTAGCCAGTGGAAAACCGGAGACATCGCATGTGGCAACCGTCAGAGATTTACCCCGATCCGTCCATCGAAAGCCTCGATCCGCGCTTTGACACGTACCGCCTGTCGCTGGCGGCGGTGGAGCGGCTCTATGAGGGCACGCGCTGGGGCGAGGGGCCGGTGTGGTTCGGCGACGGGCGCTACCTGCTGTGGAGCGACATCCCCAACGACCGCATCCTGCGCTGGGACGAAGAGACGGAGGCGGTGTCGATCTTTCGCAAGCCGGCGGATTTCGCCAATGGCCACACGCGCGACCGGCAGGGGCGGCTGATCTCGTGTCAGCATGGTACGCGCAGCGTCACGCGCACCGAATATGACGGCACGCTCACGACTCTGGCCAGCCATTATCAGGGCAAGCGCCTCAACTCGCCCAATGATGTCACGGTGAAAAGCGACGGGTCGGTGTGGTTCACCGATCCGCCGTTTGGCATCCTGGGCGATTACGAAGGTCATCGCGCCGACCCCGAACTGCCGACGAACGTCTATCGCTGGACGGAGGCGGGTTTGAGCGTGGTGACCGACGCCATCGACCGGCCCAACGGCATCTGTTTTTCACCGAATGAGCGGCTGTGTTACATCGCGCAGTCGGGCGAGCCCAAACGCATCTGGGTCTTTGAGGTGGCGGGCGACAGCCTGACGAATGGCCGGGTGTTTGTCGAATGCGCGCCGGGGCAGCCGGATGGCTTCCGCTGCGACGAAGACGGCAATCTTTGGTGCGGCTGGGGTGGCGGGCCGGGCTTGAACGGGGTGCGCGTCTTCGCCCCGGACGGCACGGCCATCGGCCATATCCACCTGCCCAATCGCTGCGCCAATCTGGTGTTTGGCGGACGGGCCCGGAACCGCCTGTTCATGACGGCGGGACAGTCGCTGTTTGCGCTTTATGTGAATACGCGCGGCGCATAACGCCAAAAATGGAAATTATTTATTAAATAAAATCATATACTTATATTTAAATTGAATTCTGGAAATAATTTCCGGAAAAATTGACCCGCTGGGCCATGACCGGTTATCCTCGCATCAGTTAAAGAGGAAACCGCTATGGCCTACACCCCTGTCTCCGGTATCGAGGTTGATGACATCCTGTGGCGCTTTGTCCGCGAAGAGGCCCTGCCGGGCTCTGGCGTGGCCGAGGTGGCGTTTTGGGACGGGCTGGCCGGGCTTATCCGCGACTTCGCGCCGCGCAATGCCGCCCTTCTGGCTCAGCGCGACGCCTTGCAGGCGCAGATCGACGACTGGCACCGCGGTCACGCCTTTGAGCCGGTCGCCTATAAGGCTTTTCTGAGTGAAATCGGCTATCTGCGGCCCGAACCGGCGGCGTTCACCGTCACGACGGCCAATGTCGATGACGAGATTGCGCGCCTGAGCGGCCCGCAACTGGTCGTGCCGGTGTCCAATGCCCGCTACGCTCTGAACGCCGCCAATGCCCGCTGGGGCAGCCTCTATGACGCCCTCTATGGCACGGATGTGCTGGGGCCGGTTCCGGCGTCGGGCGGCTATGACGCCGCGCGTGGTGCGGCGGTGCAGGCGGCGGCCAAGGCCTATCTCGATGAATTCGTGCCGCTGGAGGGGCTCAGCCACGCTGCGGTCACGGCCTATAGGGTGGTGGACGGGCAGTTGCGGGCCAATGGCGCGCCGCTGAAAGACCCGTCGCAATTTGTCGGTTTCAGCGGCCCCGCCGACGCGCCGCAGTCGATCCTGCTGCGCCATAATGGCCTGCATATCGACATCCGTATCGACCGCCATAGCCCGGTGGCCGATGCGGCGGGCGTCGCCGATGTGGGGCTCGAAGCCGCCCTGTCGGCCATTATGGACATGGAAGACAGCGTCGCCGCCGTCGATGCGGCGGATAAGGTCGGCCTCTATCGCAACTGGCTGGGCCTGACGCGCGGCGATCTGAGCGAACAGTTCCACAAGGGCGGTAAGGTGCAGACGCGCCGCCTCAATCCCGACCGCGCCTATACGGCCCCCGATGGTCAGGCCTTCACCCTGCATGGGCGCAGCCTGATGCTGGCGCGCAATGTCGGTCTGCATATGTACAGTGACATGGTGCGCCACAACGGTCAGGCCGTGCCGGAGGGGCTGATCGACCTGATGATCACCGCCCTGATCGCGCGCCACGACGCCGGCCGCAACAGCCGCACGGGCTCGGCCTATATCGTCAAGCCCAAGATGCACGGGCCGGACGAAGTGGCCTTTGCGGTCGCAACCTTCGCCGTCGCCGAACGCGCCGTGGGCCTGCCTGACCGCACGCTGAAGATCGGCATTATGGACGAGGAGCGCCGCACCAGCGTCAATCTGAGGGCCTGTATCGAAGCCGCCAGGGACCGCGTCTTCTTCATCAATACGGGCTTCCTCGACCGCACGGGCGATGAAATCCATACTTCGATGGAAGCCGGCCCGGTCCTGCGCAAGGGCGAGATCAAGGGGGCGGTGTGGATCAGGGCCTATGAGGACTCCAATGTCGATTGCGGCCTGATCGCTGGCCTGCCCGGCCATGCCCAGATCGGTAAGGGCATGTGGGCGGCCCCCGATATGATGGCCGATATGATGACGCAAAAGATCGGTCATCCGAAGGCCGGGGCTTCGACCGCCTGGGTGCCGTCACCGACGGCGGCCACCCTGCACGCCCTGCATTATCACCGCGTCGATGTCGCCGCCGTGCAGGCCCAGTTGCGCGCCCGCCCACGCGCCTCGGTCGATGATATTCTGACGCCGCCACTGGCGACGCGGACCTACAGCCCCGAAGAGATTGCCGAAGAACTGGACAACAATCTGCAGGGCATTCTCGGCTACGTGGTGCGTTGGGTCGATCAGGGCGTGGGCTGTTCCAAGGTGCCGGATATCCATGATGTCGGCCTGATGGAAGACCGCGCGACCTTGCGCATCTCCAGCCAGCACGTCGCCAACTGGCTGCGGCACGGCTGGGTGTCTGAGGCACAGGTGCTGGAGCGCCTGAAACACATGGCGAAGGTCGTCGATGCGCAAAATGCCAGTGATCCTGCCTATCGCCCGATGGCGCTGACCTATGACGGCGAGGCGTTCAAGGCGGCCTGCGACCTGTGTTTTGAGGGTGCGCAACAGGCCAATGGCTATACGGAGTTCATCCTGCACGCCCGTCGGCAGGCGGCGAAACAGGTGGTGGAGTTGGCATAACTTCCCGTCTCTCTCGGTTACAGGGAGACGGGGCTCAACAGGTGTCCGCCGATCAGGTCCGTGATGCGGGCGGCGGTTTCGCGCACCTGTTGCGCCAGTTGCGGCAGGCGGTCATCGCTGAGGCGTAAGGACGAGCCGGACAGCGATATCCCGGCGCGCGCTTCGCCATATTCATTGAATACCGGTGCGGCGACGCAGCGCATACCGATATGGGCCTCTTCGTCGTCCAGCGACCAGCCGCGCGCCCGGATGGCGCTCAGGTCGCCGCGTAGGGCTTCGGGGGTAATCAGGGTCTTGGGCGTGTATTGCGGCAGGTCGCGGCGTTTCAGCAGGGCCTCCAGAGTGCGGTCCTCAAGCTGCGCCAGCAGGGCCTTGCCGATGCCCGACGCATGGGCCGAGCGGCGGTCGCCGATGCGGAAAAAGGCGCGGATGGGGGCCTCGCACTCGACCTGCGCCACGAACACCACTTCGAAGCCGTCGAGCATGGCCAGATTGACCGTCTCGCCCGTCGCCTCCATCAGGCGCAGCATTTCCGGCCGCCCGGCGGTGAGGATGCGGTTGCGGCGCTGAAAGGCCATGCCGATGCGCAAGGCCTCGATGCCGATGGACCATTTCTGCGACGGCTCGTCCCAACTGACCAGATCGTGCGCCGACAAGGTGGCCAGAAGCCGGTGCGCCGTCGAGGCGGCCAGCCCCGCCTCACGCGACAGTTCGGTCAGGCTCATCCCGTCGTGGGCCGACAGGACTTTCAGCAGGCCCAACGCCTTTTCCAGCGACTGATTGGTCGCCGGGGCGTCGGGTTTCAGCCGGTCTTCGCGCGGGCGACCACGCGGGCGGGACGGGGTGGGTTGGGGTGAGCTGGCCATAAATGGAAACTATTTCCAAAATGCCGCCCCGTCAAAGGGTTTACCCCTTAGTGCAGGCTTCGTCCGCCGAGCCCCAGGTGGCGTCATTGCCCTTGGTGTGCAGGCTGTAGCCTTCGGTCTGATAGAGGGTGCCGTCGCCGGCAGTGGTTTTCAGCAGGGTGAGCTTGCGGTTGTTGTCGGACAGCACCGTCACATCGGCCTTGTCGTTGGAAAAGACGACCGACAGCTTGGTGCCCAATGCGCAGGTATAGCTGATCGGGTCGGAGACGGCGAAATCAGCGGCGGCCGAGGACATGGCGTCCTTGGCGTCGGTGGCGATTTCAGACGTGGTTTCCTGTACCTCTTCGACGGCCTGCTGGGCTTCGGGCTTGGAGCAGGCCGACAGAGAGGCGGCGGTCAGCGTCATCAGGGCGACGGCGGTGGCGATCTTGCGCATGGGGGTGATCCTCCTTCAGTTGTTCTTCGGAGGTATCAGCCCGCGCGTAAGGAAACGATCAGATCGCCCCTTATCGAAGATTAACGATAGGGAAGAAAACCCCCTCTTCCGACGGGAAGAGGGGTTTGGGTTTAATCCATCAGCTTCTGCGCCAGATAGGTATATTCCAGAGCGTTCCGCTTGGCGGTTTCCTTGAGGTTGGCGGCTGCGGAGTGGCCGCCGTCGGTGTTTTCGTAATAGAGGAAGGGCAGGCCCATATCCCCCATCAGCGCGGCCATCTTGCGGGCGTGGCCCGGATGGACGCGGTCATCCTTGGTTGAAGTGACGAAGAAGGGCTCCGGATATTTCACCCCGGCCTTCAGGTTGTGATAGGGCGAGATGGTCTTGAGGAAGGCGGCTTCTTCCGGCACGTCCGGCCGGCCATATTCGCCCTGCCACGAGGCTCCGGCCAGAAGCGTGTGATAGCGCAGCATGTCGAGCAGCGGCACCTGCACCACGACGGCGTTCCACAGGTCCGGGCGCTGCGTCAGTTGCACGCCCATCAGCAACCCGCCGTTCGAGCCGCCCATGATACCCAGACGACGCGGCGAGGTGATCTTGCTCTTGATCAGATCTTCGGCCACGGCCTGAAAATCGTCATAGATGACCTGACGCCTGGTCTTGAGGCCCGCTTCGTGCCACTTGGGTCCGAACTCCCCGCCGCCGCGGATATTGGCCAGCACATAGGCGCCGCCCTTTTCCAGCCACAGCTTGCCAATCGCCCCCGAATAGGACGGGGTCAGCGAGATTTCAAAGCCGCCATAGGCGTAGAGCAGGGTCGGCGTATTGCCGTCCAGCTTGGTGTCCTTTTTCATCACCACAAAATACGGCACCCTGGTGCCATCCTTCGAGGTGGCCCAGTGCTGCTCGACCTTCAGGCCCTCAGCATTGAAGCGTTCAGGGCTGGCCTTCAGCTTGGTCACCGTCGTCTTGTCGGCGTCGGCGATGTACAGGGTCGAGGGTTGCAGATAGCCCGTGGACCAGGCGAACAACTGATCCGACTCGTCATCGGTCGAACCGAGGCTGAGCGACGAATTTTCCGGCAGGGGCAGGGGTTTCAGCACCCATTGGCCATTGACGAGGCTCACCGACTGTACCTGACCGGTGACGTTGGACAGGATCGACAGCACCAGATGGTTCTTCGTCTGACCGATGCCGGCGACGCTCTGATGATCGTTCGGGGCGAAGATCACCGAAGGCTCGACGTTTTTAGGGTCTTTCAGTGCGGCCTTCAGGTCAAAGGCGATCACCGCGCCGGAGGGGTATTTCGTGCCCTTGGCGCTGGTCCAGTCGTCTTTCAGCGAAAAGACGGCCTGACCCTTATAGTAGGCGTTCATTTCCGAGGTCAGCGGCAGGGGCAGCTTCACTTCGCCCGCCTCGGTGAACCAGGTCGTATCGGTCTCAAAGAAGCTGGGGCGGCGCTCGGCATAGTCCATGACGTAGTTGCCGTCGATGTCGCGCAGCACGGTGCGATAGGCCATCATGTCGGTCTTGGCCCCGCGATGGATTTCTACCGCCTGATCGAGGCTCTGACCGCGCTTGAGCACCTTGGTGACGAAGGCGTAGCCCGACGGCGTGACCTCGCCCGGCGCCCATTCGCGCGCCACATAGAGCGTGTCCTTGTCCTTCCAGGTGACGATCTGCTTGCCTTCGGGCAGGGTGAAGCCGCCTTCGACGAAGCTCTTGGTCGTCAGGTCGTATTCGCGCACCGTCACGGCGTCCTTGCCACCGTTCGACAGGTTGATCAGGCAGCGGGTGTTTTGCGGCGGCAGGCACGACGCGCCCTTATAGACCCAGTTCTGACCTTCCGCCTTGGCGAGCGCGTCGAAGTCCAGCAGGATGTCCCATTTGGGTGCCCCGGCCAGATAAGAGGCCTTGTCCGTGCGGCGCCAGATGCCGCGCACATGATCCTTGTCCTGCCAGAAATTGTCGATGAAGCCGCCATTGGCAAAGCCGGGTGACGGGATGCGGTCGGTGGCTTCGACGATTTTCAGCACATCGGCTTCGTATTGCGCAAAGCGCGGATCGGCCATCAGGCTTTTCAGGCTGCGCTCGTTCTGCGCCTTGACCCAGGCGAGGGATTTTTCGCCCTCGACCTCTTCCAGATACTGACGCGGATCGGCGGCGTCCGGCGTCAGGGTGGCGGGATTGGCCGGAGTGGATTTGGCGACGGTGGTGATATTGGTCATCTGGGCCTGCGAGGTGAGGGGCATGGCACCCAAGATGAGCAGCGAGGCGGCCATGCGCAAGGCCTGACGCGACAAGGACGTGTTTGACATGTGGAGGGTTTCCCGAGGTTGGTTTTGCCTGAAACTAACCCCGGCTTTGGCCCCTTTGGCAAGCCCGGACGGCAATCTTACGAAAATGTAATGATGGCTGCGCGTAAAGCACTTTACAAAATAAAGCACTTCATTCATAACAAGCTCAGGCCGCTCACACAGAGGGCCCTGACGACATCAAACGCTGCCTTATGGAGGGGCAAACCCAATGGACTCTAACGCACTTAAAAGCGACATCGACTATCTCAAGTCTCTGGCTCTGGATGGCGGGCGCGCCCCGGTCATGAACGGCGGCGCGCTCTTTTGGGCCGGCATCTGTTTCTCGGCGGCGGCCGTGGTGCAGTATTTGATTTTGGACGGTGTTCTCACGGTTCCCAATCCGTGGTTTCTGGCCCTGAACTGGGGCGTAGCGGCGGCCATCTATGCCGTCCTGTGTATTGCCTCAATCGCTGCGTCGAAGCGCCGCTATGGGGTCGGCAATGCCATGAACCGTGCCATCGGTTCGGTGTGGTCGGGCGTCGGTTTTGCCATCTTCGCCCTGTTCGTTACCTTGACGGCGGCGGCGGTCGGGATGAAGGCCATGGAGCAGATGCAGCCGTTGATCGCGCCGGCTATCGTTATCCTCTATGGCGTTGGCTGGTGGGTCGTCTCGGTCCTGTCGGGCCGAAAGTGGATGGCGGGCGTGGGCCTGCTCAGTTTTGCCAGCGCGCCCTTCCTCGCCTTTGTCGGCGGTCAGCCGCTCCAGATGCTGGGCTATGCCATCACCCTGACCCTCATTGCCACCATTCCGGGCCTGGTTCTCATGCGCTCATCGGAGGGCTGAGACATGCCGGATGAGTTCAATATCGAGCGTATCGACGACGTTATCCATGGCCGTCTGAGGCTGGGCATCATGGCCTTTCTTTCGACAGCCGGGTCGGCGGACTTCACGACGCTAAAAGCCAAGACGCAATCCACGGACGGCAATCTGTCGGTGCAGGTGCGCAAGCTGGAAGAGGCGAACTACGTCACGGTGGACAAGGCCTTTGTCGGCAAGAAGCCGGTAACGACCATCACGCTCACCGAAGCGGGCCGCGCCGCCTTTGTCGATTATCTCGACGCCATGCGCCGCCTGATCGACGAAGCGGGGTAAGAGCCTATACCTCCCCGGCAAGCTGGGGAGGTATGAAGGTCCCGCACGAAAAGCAAAGCCCCAGTTTTCACCGGGGCTTTGTTCGTTATGCGTATTCCTGAATTGAGCGGACGTCCAGTTCGCCTTTGAGGCCCGACGCGATGGCCCGCACCGCCGCCACAGCGCCATTGGCCGTGGTGTAGTAGGGGATCTTCATCATCAGCGTCGTGCGGCGGATCGAGAAGGAGTCGAGCAGGGCCTGCTTGCCTTCGGTGGTGTTGAAGACCAGCGCGATCTCGCCATTCTTGATAGCGTCGAGCACGTTGGGACGGCCTTCGAGCACCTTCTTGATGGTGTCGATTTTCACGCCCTGCGCCGCCAGATAGTCGGCCGTGCCCGCCGTGCCGCACACCTCGAAGCCGAGGCTGAGCAGGGTGCGGATGGCCTCAACGATCACCGGCTTGTCCTGATCCTTGACCGAGACAAACAGCTTGCCCGATGTCGGCAGTCTGGTGCCGCCGCCCAGTTGTGACTTGGCAAAGGCGCGGGCAAAGGCGTCGATCATCTCTTCGCCCTCACGCACCCAGTCGAGGCCCATGACCTCACCGGTCGAGCGCATCTCAGGCCCAAGCACCGTATCGACATTGGCAAAGCGCGCGAAGGGGAAGACGGCTTCCTTGACCGCCACGTGGCGATAATCGCGCGGCGTCAGGCCGAAGGACGACAGGGACTGACCGGCCATGACCTTGGCGGCGATCCCGGCCAGCGGCTTGCCCAGCGTCTTGGCGACGAACGGCACGGTGCGTGAGGCGCGCGGATTGACCTCCAGCACATAGATCTTCGGGTCGGTATAGGGGTTCATGATGGCGAACTGCACGTTCATCAGCCCCTTGACCTTAAGGGCCTTCGCCAGCTCGACCGTCTGACGCTCCAGCTCCTTCACCGTTTCCGGCTTCAGCGAGAAGGGCGGCAGCGAACAGGCCGAGTCGCCGGAATGCACGCCGGCCTCTTCGATGTGCTCCATGATGCCGGCGACAAACACGCCGGTTTCATCAGACAGCGCATCGGCATCGACTTCGATGGCGGCGCTTAAGTACTGGTCGATCAGCACCGGCGAGTCGCCCGACACCTGCACGGCTTCGCGCACATAGCGGGTCAGTTGCTCGTCGTCGCGGATGATTTCCATGGCGCGGCCCCCCAGCACGTAGGACGGGCGGATGACGATGGGATAGCCGACCTCATGCGCCGCCTTGAACGCCTCTTCCGGCGTGCGGGCGATGGCGTTGACCGGCTGGGTCAGGTTGATCTCTTTC
>NZ_JAIWNX010000103.1 GCF_020217185.1 Asticcacaulis sp. | reverse complement strand
AGCAGTTGCTGAAAGCGCTCGCGGTCTTCGGCCAGATCAATGGCGTCGGGCGAGGTGCCGAGGATGGGGATACCTTCGTCTTCCAGCGCCTGTGCCAGTTTCAGCGGCGTCTGGCCGCCGAACTGTACCACCACACCGGCCAGCGTGCCGTTCGATTGCTCAACCGCGATCAGTTCCAGCACGTCTTCGGCGGTCAGCGGCTCGAAATAGAGGCGGTCGGACGTGTCGTAGTCGGTCGAGACCGTCTCCGGGTTGCAGTTGACCATGATGGCCTCAAGGCCCATGTCCTTATAGGCAAAGGCCGCGTGGCAGCAGCAGTAGTCGAACTCGATGCCCTGACCGATGCGGTTCGGCCCGCCGCCCAGGATGATGGCCTTCTTGCGGTCCGACGGCGCGGCTTCGCATTCCGGCACCTGACCCAGAGCGCCCGACTCGTAGGTCGAATACATGTAGGCAGTCGATGAGGCGAATTCGGCGGCGCAGGTGTCGATGCGCTTGAACACCGGGCGCACATTGAGGCCGCGACGGGCGGCGCGCACGTCCTTTTCCGTGGTGCCGGTCAGCTTGGCCAGACGCACGTCGGAGAAGCCCAAGGCCTTCAGCTTGCGCAGCTCATGCGCGGTCTTCGGCAGGCCCAGCGCACCGATCTTCGATTCCTCAGACACGAGGGTTTCGATCTGGCGCAGGAACCACGGCTCATAGTGACAGGCCGTGTTGATCTCTTCGACGCTGAGGCCGTGCCGGAAGGCCTGAGCGATGACGCGCAGACGATCCGGCGTCGGGCGGCCCAGTTCGCGCACCACGGCTTCCTTGATGGCGTGGACGCTCGTCGCACCGGCGACGCCGGGGATTTCGACCTCATCAAAGCCCGACAGGCCGGTTTCCAGACCGCGCAGGGCCTTCTGCACCGACTCGGCAAAGGTGCGGCCGATGGCCATGACTTCGCCGACCGACTTCATCGAGGTGCCGAGCAGCGGCTCGGAGCCCGGATACTTTTCAAAGGCGAAGCGCGGGATCTTGGTGACTACGTAGTCAATCGACGGCTCGAACGAGGCGGGCGTCACCTTGGTGATGTCGTTGGTCAGTTCATCCAGCGTGTAACCGACGGCCAGCTTGGCGGCGATCTTGGCGATGGGGAAGCCGGTCGCCTTCGACGCCAGAGCCGAGGAGCGCGACACGCGCGGGTTCATCTCGATGACGATCATGCGGCCGTCGGCCGGGTTCAGCGCGAACTGCACGTTCGAGCCGCCGGTTTCGACGCCGATTTCACGCAGCACGGCCAGAGAGGCCGAACGCATGATCTGATATTCCTTGTCGGTCAGGGTCAGCGCCGGGGCGACCGTGATTGAATCGCCGGTGTGCACGCCCATCGGATCGACGTTTTCGATGGAGCAGACGATGATGCAGTTGTCCGCCTTGTCGCGGACGACTTCCATCTCGTATTCCTTCCAGCCGACGATCGACTCTTCGATCAGCACTTCGGTGGTGGGCGACAGGTCGAGGCCGCGCGTGACGATGTCGCGGAACTCTTCCTGATTGTAGGCGATGCCGCCGCCGGTCCCGGCCAGCGTAAACGACGGACGGATGACGGCGGGCAGTCCGCCGATGGTCTTCAGCGCCTCAACCGCCTCCTCCCAGCTATGGGCGACGGCGGATTTGGCCGATTCAAGCCCCAGCTTGTCCATGGCGTCGCGGAACTTCTGACGGTCTTCGGCCTTGTCGATGACCTCGGCCTTGGCGCCGATCATTTCGACATTGTACTTGGCCAGCACGCCGTTGTTTTCCAGCGCCAGCGCGGTGTTGAGCGCTGTCTGCCCCCCCATGGTCGGCAGAAGGGCGTCCGGGCGTTCCTTGGCGATGATCTTTTCGACGAATTCCGGGGTAATCGGCTCGATATAGGTCGCATCAGCCACGTCCGGATCGGTCATGATGGTGGCCGGGTTGGAATTGACCAGAATGATGCGATAGCCTTCCTGACGCAGGGCCTTACAGGCCTGCACGCCGGAATAGTCGAACTCACAGGCCTGACCGATGACGATGGGCCCCGCGCCGATGATCAGGATGGACTTGATATCTGTACGTTTGGGCATGTCTGTCTTTCTTCAGGTCTGGTCGCGCGCAAAGTTTCGGGCAAACGCCGTACGGCCTCTGTCCGGTGGAAGCTGAGCCCCTGCGGGCTCTGTTATGTTTTCAGGCTAAGCGGGTGCTTTAGTGCCTTAAGGACGGGGATGCAACCCCTTAGAGCGATGTGCCGAAAAGTGTGAGCGGTTTTCCGCAAAAACATCGCGATCCAACAAAAATTATGCGGGGCGCTGCCGCACTTGCCGTCACTATTCGGGCAAAAAGATTGGGATGTTCTATCAGTTCCGCTGATCACAGAGGATAAACATCGGGATCATAACCGAATTTCGAAAAGTCTTCTCTGTAGAAGGCCTTGACGTGGGCTCGGCCTTCGTCGCTCCAGACAATCTCGTGATTATGCGCCGATCCGTCAAGGACGTGGCTTAGACGGTCATCCGGGGCAGGTGCCTCTATATCCTCGCTCAGGGCGCGGCAAATGTTCAGCAGTCCCTCTTCAAAGCGGAACAGTTTTGCCCGATCGTCAAAAAATTCGTGTTGCGGTCGCAGATGATTGTCGCGCGCCCAGGGATCATGGGCAAACTGATCACCGATTGTCCTGACCCATTCGTCAAAGCTCTGGTCAGGTACAGTGCCCAGAACCTTATGGATGATCTGTTTGAATTTAAATTCGCTTTCCACGCGTTTATAAGGATTGCGAACCACTGTGAATATATAGTCGAAACGATTCGCGAAATACTTATCAATTTCAGACTGCATCAGATGCTGCGGTGTGCAGGGAAGAATTTCTGGCATTCCATAAGGGTTTTCTCCTATTACAGGATTGTTCTGTAAAAGGTTTATATCCGCAAAGGTTTCAATCCATTCTTCTATGGTCGAGCCACCCGTTTTAGGGACATGAATAAACAGTATGGTCTTATCTTTATAACGAAAAAACGGCATGTGCCCTCAACGGTGCAAACAGGGGTATCCTCGAGGATTTTACAGAATATTGGCCAAAATCATAACCGAATATGCCGGGCAGCGTCCTTTGTGTCCCGCAGCCGTGCGGTCTTGTCAAAGGGTCAGAGGCGTTTGACGAGCGACAAAAGCATCAGCAAGGTTAAAACCAACGCACAGAGTGTCACTAACCGCGTGTAGGCAGCGCGTTCCGTTTCGAGATAGCAAAGCAGCGGGGTGCGTTTGCAGTAAACGATCCGCACGGATTGGCCGACCGCAAACCCCGTTTGCGGCGACGTAAACACAAACGGAAAATAATGCCTCTTACCGCTTGGGTCATGGAAGCGGCACAAAAAGGCAAAGCCGCTTCCGCCATCCGATGTCCAGACGATCTGAGCCTCGACGGGCTCATTCCAATCCGGTTTGCGATGAACCCAATAGGCCGCAAACAAGGTGTAGAGGAGGGCCAGAGCGTGAATTATAGCTCCGCCGACATGCTTGTCCGTCAGTATCCTGAGCCCATCCATTGAGGCCTGGAGGCGGCTTTACGCCGCCACCTTCGCGTCGCGCATATAGTGCGCAAAACGCTCAAACAGGTAGAGTGAATCGACCGGGCCGGGCGAGGCTTCGGGGTGGTGCTGGACGCTGAACACCGGCTTGCCAGCCAGAGCGATACCGCAGTTGGTCCCGTCAAACAGCGAGACATGGGTTTCGACCACACCGGCGGGCAGGCTGTCGCGATCGACCGCAAAGCCGTGGTTCATCGAGACGATCTCGACCTTGTTGGTGGTCAGGTCCTTCACCGGGTGGTTAGCCCCGTGGTGGCCCTGTTCCATCTTGAGCGTCTTCGCCCCCAGCGCCAGAGCCAGCATCTGATGGCCGAGACAAATGCCAAAGACCGGCAGACCGGCTTCGACCAGCTTCTGAATTTGCGGCACGGCATAGGCTCCGGTGGCCGCCGGGTCGCCCGGACCGTTGGACAACAGCACGCCATCGGGCTTCATCGCCAGAATCTCTTCGGCCGGCGTCTGGGCCGGGACGATTTTCACCGCCGCGCCGACGCTGATCAGGGCGCGCAGGATGTTTTGCTTCACGCCATAGTCGATGACGACGACGTTGAAGTCCGCCTTCTGACCGTCCTTGTGGCCTTCGGACCATTTCCACAGGTCGGAGGTCCATTGCGCCGCCTGCGTCGAGGTGGCGTCCTTGGCCAGATCCAGCCCGACAAGGCCCGCCCACTCGGCGGCCTTTTGCGCCAGGGCGGGGATGTCGAACTGACCTTCGGGATTGTGGGCGATCACGCCGTGCGGCATACCCTTTTCGCGGATGCGCTTGGTCAGCGCGCGCGTGTCGATCCCGGCGAGGCCCACCACGCCGCGCGAGGCCATCCACGCATCGAAGCTGAGGGTCGAGCGCCAGTTGGCGGGCGGCGTCGGCAGGTCGCGAAAGATCGCGCCCCTGGCGGCCCGCTTAGGATCATCACCCAGTTGCTCGACGTCTTCCGCATTGACGCCGACATTGCCGACGTGCGGGAAGGTGAAGGCGACGATCTGATCCATATACGACGGATCGGTGAGGATTTCCTGATAGCCGGTCATGGCCGTATTGAAGCAGACCTCGCCCAGCGCATCGCCGGTCGCGCCACAGCCCAGGCCCTGAAACACCGTGCCATCGGCCAGAACCAGAACCCCCGTTACACCGGGAAGAAGATCAGTCATGGTCAAATACTCCTATAGGAAGGCCAGAGGCGGGCAGGGCTGCGGGTAAACGGCCGCACACATAGGGATTTGGTCCCGCCGGGTCAATGACGAATTGCCCTCAGGCGGTCACGATTGCGCGCGGCGCATGTAAGGCTTGGTAACATAATCGGACTCTGTCGTGGAAAAGCCGCTTTTCGCCTCATTGCGGCTCTATTTGGCGGCGATAGGTCTCGGTCTTTTCCGGCGGGGGATCGCCCCGGCGCCGTTTCGACCCGTCGAACCGTCGCCTCCACCTTTGACGCGCACCCAATCCACAAGACCCGATCTTTGCGGGCTGCGCTTACGGGAGAGCCCTGATGTATCGAATCTTTTTCCTCAATGCCGAAGACGCCGAAGTGACGTCGGTGCCGTGGGGATCGGACCTCAATCTGGCCATCGACCACGCCAAGGCCCACCTGCCCGCCCACAGCCGATGGCACGGGGCGACGCAGGCGCGCATCTATGATATGCAAACCAGCCAGCTCGTCTTTCAATATCCGCAATAACCATAATCATAAGGACACCGACCATGGCTAAAGGACAAAAGAAATCCAACAAGGAAATCCGCAAACCCAAGGCGGCAAAGGTGAAGATCGAGCCGGCGGCCACGGCGGGTTTTGCCAAGGGCACCTTGTCGCCGGCCAAGAAATAACCTTTTATACTATGCCGGTGCCGAATATTTTCAGCACCGGCGTAAAGGTCGGGCGCGCGTCGGGCAGCTTCACATTCAGCCCGTTGATCGACAGGCCGAAGTCCAGCGGCTGACCATGGCCCAGCAGTTCGACCCGCTCGACCGTGCCCTTGCTCTGGGCCGACCCCTGCGCCATGGCCGTCAGGCTCATATACCCGCTGTTGGGCCAGTCTTGTCCCAGCGCGTAGAGCGCTCCGCCCTTGGTGGTGTAGCGGATGTCTTCGTGGGTAAAGCCCTTCTGCGCGTGTTCGTTCTGCATCCCCTCGGCAAAGCGGGCCGGGCCTTCGCCGTAAATCGTCCAGACGCGGGTGCCAAAAATGGCCTCACCATTCACCGTCATCCACGCCGCCATGTCCTGAAGGATTTTGACTTCCTTTTCGTCAATGGCACCATTGCCGCGCTGCGGGATCGACAGCAGCATATTGCCGTTCTTGGCGACGATATCGCCGAGGCGCTGGATGACGTCCTTGGCGGTTTTATATCCATTGCGCTCATAGAGCCCGCGGTCGTAGTGCCAGTTGCCGATGCAGGTGCAGGTCTGCCAGTATTCCGCGCGCAAACGGTCGGAAAAGCCGCGCTCGACATCATCGACGATGGCACGTTTCTGTCTGGCGTCCAGCTTCTTGCCGGTCACGACGGCCTCCAGCTTGCCGCCGTTCCATTTGCGGTTCTGGTTATAGAAATAGGCCGTGGCATCGAGCCCCGCCTGCTCCAGCGGCAGGCCGTAATTGTCGAAATAGACAAAATCCGGCCGGTACTTATCGACCAGATCGTTCTGACGCAGCAACCACTGCCGGGCGTACCAGGCGTTGGGCGAGGTTTCCAGCCACTGACCCGAATGCTGATCGTGATAGTCGTTCATCGCCTTGATCGTGGTCAGGCCATCGGGCGGCACCATGTCGCCAGCCGGACCGGTATAAAGGTCCTGCGGGTCGAGGCCGTCCCACCATTTGCCCTTGCCATCCGCCTTCGTCAGGCGCGCCGCGTCATAGCGCACGCCGCGCATCGGCCCTTCCGGATCGTAGCCATAGGCCGTCTGCCACCAGTGCCAGGCGTGGGCGGCGTGGTTGGACACGCCAAAGCGCAGACCGGCGGCGCGCGCCACCTTCGCCCAGCGGCCGACAATATCCATCTTCGGGCCGACGTTCAGAGAGTTCCATTTGTGGAACTTCGAATCGAACATGTCGAGATTGTCGTGGTGATTGGCCATCGACACGAAGTATTTGGCCCCGGCGGCCTTATACAGGGCGATCTGGCCTTCCGGGTCCCATTCCGTGACCTTCCAGTCGTTGATGATCTCCATAAAGCCATGATGCGCCGGATGGCCATAACGTTGCACATGCAGGTCGTAATAGGGATTGCCCTGCATATACATCTGCCGTCCGTACCAGTCGCCAGCCTCCGGCACGCACTGCGGTCCCCAGTGCGACCACAGGCCCAGCTTGGCGTCCTTGAACCAGTCCGGCGTCTGATAGGCGTCGCCCAGCGACTCCCAACTGGCCTTGAACGGGGCCGTCGCGGCCTGCGTGGCGGGGGCGAGGGCGGCACCGCTGAGGGCAGCGGCGGAACCAAGCATCTGACGGCGGGTAGGGCGCATGGGAGTCCTTTTTGCGGGAAAGACGAGTATTCAACGGCCGGATGCGGTCAGCCTCTTCGGCCGTTGGTGTTATTGGATGTCGATCTGGAACGGGGCGACCGGCAGGTCGCTGGTGCTGAACAGGTTAACGTAGGGCGAGTCGGCCCAGCCATAGCGGACCTGCTTCGCCGTCGCCGCCCTTTTCAGCACCACCGCATCGCCTTCGACCGTCGCAGGGACATAGCGGCAAGCGCCGTCGCAGGCTTCAAAACCGATGGCCTGATCCGACGAATAGGTGAGGAGCTTGCCGCCCGTGTCGCGGAACCGGATCACCACATCCGCGCCGCGGCGGGTGGCCGAGATGGGTTCGGGCGACAGGGCGACCGCTTCGCCATAGGCGGCCTTGCGCATCCCCAGTGCCACGCGCTCACCCACCACCTTTTTCTGTGTCGGATGGATGTCGGTGCGGTCGCCCACATCGAGGCTGACGGCCAGAGCGGCCTTCGCGTCAGCCTTGACGCTGAGGCGTTGGGATTCGCGTAAGGCCGCCCATTGCGACGGGGCCGGGCCGTTCACCACCGGCCCGAAACTGGCCAGTTGCACGACGACGACGGGCAGGTCGGGTTGCCGGAAGCTGGCGCGCCAGTCGGCAAACAAAGCGGGCAGCAAACGGCTATATTCCCTGGCATTGCTGGCATTGGCTTCGCCCTGATACCAAGCCACACCCTTCAGCGTATAGGGCGCGATCGGCGCGATCATACCGTTATACAGGGTCGCCAGCCCGGAGGTGGGCAGCCACGGCGTGGTCGGCACATCGCTGAGGCCCGACATGGGCGTGGAAATCTTATATTTCCATTTTTCTGGAATTTGAATAATTTTGCCGTCGTTGAGGTAAAGACCGCGCGGTTTGGGGTCGCCCCACAGGCCGCCACCGCCGCCCGTATCGACGGCGCGCAGAGCGATGACGTTGCGCCCGGCTTTTAGCACGCCTTTAGGAATCTCATAGCGACGCAGCGTATTCCAGCCTTCGCTGGAGCCTATGACCTGACCATTGATGAAGGTGGTATCGGCATCGTCCACCGCCCCCAGCACCAGCGTGGTGGCCGATTTGGCCTGTGCGGCGGTCAGGGTGATCTCGCTGCGATACCACACCACGCCATCAAAACCCGCCAGAGCCGGGTCGCCCGACTCTTCCCAGAAGCGCGTCGTGTCCATCGTCTTCCAGTCGCGGTCGTTATAGGTGGCGGTCGCCCATTGGCGCTTTTCGGCCGCTTGCGGTTCGTGGGTATCCCACCAGGCTTGCGTCACCTTCTGCCAGCCCGTTTGCGCCGCCTGCGGGTCGCGGGCATAGAGTTTGAGCGTCTCAAGGCCGGTATCGTAGCTTTTGAGCTGACGCAGGGTCGATTGGCTTAACCACGACTGGATCATGGTGCCGCCCCAGGACGAATGGATCATGCCGATGGGCACGCCGGTCTTCGTCGCCAGCGCTTTCGACATGTAGTAACAAACAGCCGAGGTATCGCCGGTCGTTTCCGGTCCGACCGCGCGCCATGCCGGTGATTTCGGCAGGTCGCTCAGCGGGCCGGCGGGCTGCGCGTCCTTTTCGACCGTGACAAAGCGGATGCGGTCATTGGCCGAGTTGAGGATCTCGTTATAGGCATTGGTGGCGTATTTGGTGGTGAATTCCATGTTCGATTGCCCCGAACACAGGAACACGTCACCCACCAGCACGTCTTTCAGCGTTGCGCCGCCCGACAGGCTTAGCTCGTAAGGTCCGCCTGCGGGCAGGGGGGCCAGGGTCGCCTCCCAGCGGCCCGAAGCGTCAGCCGTCGCGGTCGCCGTCTGACCGGCGATGCGCAGGGTGACCGTTTCGCCCTTATCGGCAAAGCCCCACACCCGCACCGGGGTCTCTCTTTGCAAAACCGCGTGGTCGCCGAAGATGGCGGCAAAGCGCGGCGCGGCCTCAGCCGTCAGGGGGGACGTCAGGGGCAGCGTCAGCGCCAGCAGACCGGCGGTCAGGCGCAGGGATGTCAGTTTCATCGGGCGGTCTCCACTGGATTTTTGCTGTAAATTATTACCACGACTCGGGCGTCGGTCTCTGCGGCCGAGTCGCCATCACCTGTCAGAGTAGGGGCGGTCATCTGGTTGTCTTCCCTGTTCGCCTCGCTTCTGTTTTGCGGTCGAGGTCGTGTGAAAGGCTTATGACAGCGCTGGCATTTTTTCAAGTGAGAATTTATTTTGCTAATAAAAACAAAGCGCCTGTCCCTCTTTACCTTTGGCGCTTTGGCGTGCGACAATTGTACGATTGTATCCGATTCAGCGTCCTGGGGCGCGGCACTCAAGGGGTAAAGCATTGGCGCGTAAGGTCAGTCGTCGCAGCGGCAACATCGTCACCATCCATGATGTGGCCCGACACGTCGGCGTGTCGCCGATGACCGTGTCGCGCGTCATCAATGGTGAGAAGAACGTCCGCGAAGAGACGCGCAAAAAGGTGGCCGAAGCTATCGAGGCGCTGAACTATTCGCCGAACATGGCGGCGCGTTCTCTGGCCTCTCAGGATTCGTCGCGCATCGCCCTGATCTATTCCAACCCCTCCATGTCCTTCCTGTCGGAACTGCTGCTGGGCATACTGCACCAAAGCTCACAAAGCGGCTGTCAGCTGATCATCGAAAGCTGCGAAGGCCCCGAAGGCGTGGCCGATGTGCTGGACAAGCTGAAATCGCTGGGCGTCGATGGCGTGGTCCTGCCGCCGCCCCTGTCGGATTCCACCCGCGTGGCCAAGGCCCTGCGCGAGATGGGCCTGCCGTTTGTCGGCGTGGCGACGTCGCGCCCGTCGCCGGATGCGGCCAGCGTCTCCATCGACGATTTCAAGGCGGCCTTCGCCATGACGCAGCGCCTGATCGCGCTGGGCCACCGCCGCATCGGCTTTATCAAGGGCAACCCCAACTCCTATTACAGCCAGTTGCGGCATGAGGG
>NZ_JAIWNX010000102.1 GCF_020217185.1 Asticcacaulis sp. | reverse complement strand
CTATATCGCCGCCCTGACCAAGGCCGGGCTGACGCCGGAAGACAAGCTGATCGGTCAGGGCTATTTCACCTATCGCTCGGGCTTCGATGCCGCCGAAAGCCTGCTGATGCGCGATGAGCGCCCGACGGCGCTGTTTGCCTCCAACGACGATATGGCCGCCGGTGCCGTGGCTTCGGCCCACCGGCTGGGCCTTGATGTGCCGAAGGACGTGACCATTGTGGGCTTTGACGATACGTCTATGGCCTCGTCCGTGTGGCCGGAACTGACCACCGTGCGTCAGCCGATTTCGGACATGGCGTCGCTGGGGCTGAAGATGCTGCTGGAGCAGATTCGCACGCGCCGTTCGGGTCAGCCCTATGCGCCCGTGCATGAAATCCGCGACTTCGCGATCATTGAGCGGCAGTCCTCTTCGGCACCGGGCGAAGACGCGACGGACTGAGGGCCGAAAAATGTAACCCGAAGGGTGTCGCCTCTTGACAAGTGGGCACTTCTGCTGGAAATGGTAGCGGTATCATAACGGCTCAACCGCGTAGCCACGGTTGCGCGCGAGGCCGTGTGGAAAAAATACATAAAAGTCCGGTGGTTAGCGGCCGGACGCTACAGGTTGAGCAGAGTCCCTTCTTTCCGGCTGTCCGGACGATTCGTAAAGCAAAGGTGCGTCACCATGACCGATTCCCTCCCCGCCGCCATGCTTCCGGTAGATTGGCGTGAGGCCACGCTGGTTGGCCGCATCCTTCTGCCCGAAGGCCCGACCCCGGTTCTGGTCAAGGGGGGCGAGGTGTTCGACATGAGCGCGGTGGCCCCGACCGTGGCGCAGCTTCTGGCGAACTGGCCGGAAAAGGGCGTCCCCGCGGGTGGCAAGAGCCTTGGCAAGCTGGAAGACTTTGCCTTTCAGAAGGCGTGGGAAGGGAAATCGACCCTGCTGTCGCCCATCGACCTTCAGGTGGTCAAGGCGGCGGGCGTCACCTTTGCCGTGTCGGCGGTCGAGCGCGTTATCGAAGAACGCGCGCGCGGCGATTATAACAAGGCGCAGGCCATCCGCGATGATCTGGCGGCGCGCGTCGGCGGTGATATCCGCTCGGTCGTGCCGGGCACCGAAGCGGCGGCCAAGCTGAAAGAGGCGCTGATCGCGGACGGCCTGTGGTCGCAATATCTTGAAGTCGCCATCGGCCCGGATGCTGAAGTCTTCACCAAGTCGCCGGTCCTGTCGTCGGTCGGCTGGGGCGAAGAGGTCGGCGTGCGGTCCGACTCGACGTGGAACAATCCCGAACCCGAAGTGGTGATGGTCGTCGATCCGAAGGGCCGTGCGCTGGGGGCGACGCTCGGTAACGACGTCAACCTGCGCTGCTTCGAAGGCCGCTCGGCCCTGCTGCTGGGTAAGGCCAAGGACAATAACGCTTCGTGCGCGTTGGGGCCGTTCATCCGCCTGTTCGACGAAGGCTTCACGATTGAGGATGTGCGCTCCGCCGTGCTCGATCTGCGCATCGACGGTCCGGAAGGCTATGTGCTGGAAGGCCGCTCCTCGATGGATCAGATCAGCCGTGATCCGCTGGAACTGATCCGTCAGGCGCTGAGCGAGCACCACTATCCCGACGGTTTCGTCCTGATGCTGGGCACGCTGTTTGCGCCGACGCAGGACCGCGACACGCCGGGCCGTGGCTTCACGCACAAGGTCGGAGACATCGTCACCGTCACTTCGCCCAAGCTCGGTACGCTGGAAAACCGCGTCACCACCTCAAAAGACGCGCGCGCCTGGACCTTTGGTATCGTCGCCCTGATGCAGAACCTCGTCGCGCGGGGTCTGCTTAAGGTCGAAACGGCCAAGGCCGACGCGGCCTAGATGTAATTAAACGTGCATCCTTTATAAGAAACGCAGAAACCGTTTCCGGGTGCCCCTTGGTGTTTGTTTGTAGAAAGTTCTGAAGACATGTCGTCTGCCATCTATCCGAGCCTGAAAGGGCGTAAGGTTCTCATCACCGGCGGGGGGTCGGGTATCGGCGGAGGGCTGGTCAAGGCCTTCGTCAATCAAGGGGCGAAGGTGCATTTCATCGACCTCGTCGATGAAGTCTCCGCCACCATCGACACCGGGGTTCTGGGTGTCGCGCCGGTCTATCATCCGTGCGATCTGACCGATACGCCGGCGCTGGAAAAGGTGCTGGCCACCATTCAGGCCGACGGTCCGGTGACCATCCTGCTCAACAATGCGGCGCGCGACGACCGTCATTCTCTGGCGGAAATCACGTCGGAATTTTTCGACAAGAATATCGGCGTGAACCTCAAGCATATGCTGATGGTTACCCGCGCCATCGCGCCGGGCATGAAGGCGGCGGGCGGCGGGGCCATCATCAATTTCGGCTCGATCTCCTGGCACCTCGGTCTGCCCGACCTGACGCTCTATGAAACGGCCAAGGCCGGTATCGAAGGCATGACGCGCGCTTTGGCCCGTGAGCTGGGCCGCGACAATATCCGCGTCACCACCATCATCCCCGGCAATGTCAAAACGCCGCGCCAGATGAAGTGGTATACGCCCGAAGGCGAGCGTCAGATCGTTGAGGCGCAATGCCTCGATGGCCGTATCGAGCCGCAGCACGTGGCGTCTCTGGCCCTGTTCCTCGCCTCTGACGATGCGGCCCTGTGCACCGGCCACGGCTACTGGATCGACGCTGGCTGGCGATAAGCCTGACCGAGGCGGTTTCGGTGGTTTGACTTGTTTATGCCTCCCTGCCCCTTGGGGCGGGGAGGGGGACCGTTTGATCTAGAGCGAAATGACTTTAGGTGGAAACGCCATTTCGCTCTAAATTTTGTTGTGTCGCGATGTTTTTGCGGAAAACCGCTCACACTTTTCCGCACATCGCTCTAGCAAACGGCGGTGGGGAAGGGGGTGTTGCCTCACTCTCCGTCGGAGGAAGCCCATGACCCAACTGTTCCAACCGACCTGTGTTCTCGACCTCAAGGCCACGCTGGGCGAGGGGCCCGTATGGTCGGCGCGCGATCACGCCCTGTGGTTCGTCGATATCAAGCAAAAGCGCGTCCACCGCTACGATCCCGACATCGGTTCGCATCAGTCCTTCCTCGCCCCGTCCGAGCCGGGTTTCCTCGCCCCTAAATCACGCGGCGGCTTTGTCGTCGGTTGCAAGACGGGCCTTTACGATTTCGACCCCAAAACCGGCACATTCACCCTGCTGAGCCATGTCGAGCCGGGCCTGCCGACCAACCGGCTCAATGACGGCTTTGTCGATGCCAGGGGCCGCCTGTGGTTCGGCTCGATGGACGATGACGAAGAAAAACCCACCGGTCGCCTCTACCGCTACGATGGGCGGGGTCTGAAGGTTATGGACGACGACTACGTCATCACCAATGGCCCGGCGGTCAGCCCGGATGGCAAGACCCTCTATCACAACGACACGCTGAAAAAGCACATCTACGCCTTCGATCTCGACGACCACGGCGACATCCATAACAAGCGCCTGTTCGCGCAACTGGACGCCTCCGGCACAACCGGCGCGCACGGCGAAGGCTATATGGACGGCCCGATCGTCGATAGCCAGGGCCAGGTTTGGGTCGGGCTGTTCTTCGGCTGGGGCGTGCATGTCTATGCGCCGGATGGGGCTCTGATCCGTAAGGTCGATCTGCCGGTGTCGAACGTCACCAAGATCGCCTTTGGCGGCCGCGACCTGAAAACCGTCTATGCGACGACGGCGGCCAAGGGCTTAAGCGCCGATGATCTCAAATCGCAACCGCTGGCGGGTGGTCTGTTCAGCTTCCGCAGCGACGTAGCGGGTCAGCCGCAAAACGAAATACATTTTCTCTGAGGGCAATCCATGAGCCGTAAACCCGCGACCCCCAATGGCCGTTTCCGTTCACAGGAATGGTTCGAAGCCCCCGGCCATATCGACATGGCGGCGCTCTATCTGGAGCGCTTCATGAACTACGGCATCACGCCGCAGGAATTGCGCTCGGGGCGGCCCATTATCGGCATCGCGCAATCGGGGTCGGACCTCAGCCCGTGCAACCGCATCCATCTCGATCTGGCCCAGCGCGTGCGCGAAGGCATCCGCGATGCGGGCGGCATCTGCATGGAATTCCCTTGCCACCCCATCTTTGAAAACTGCCGCCGTCCGACCGCCGCCGTCGATCGCAACCTCAGCTTCATGACGCTGGTCGAAATCCTGCACGGCTATCCGCTCGATGCGGTGGTGCTGACGACCGGCTGCGACAAGACCACGCCGGCGGGCATTATGGCGGCCACGGCCGTTGATATTCCGGCCATTGTGCTGTCAGGCGGGCCGATGCTGGATGGCTGGCATGACGGCGATCTGGTCGGTTCCGGCACGGTCATCTGGCGCTCACGCCGCAAGCTGGCCGCCGGTGAAATCACCGAAGACGAATTCCTCGAAGCCGCCTGTGCCTCGGCCCCGTCGGCGGGGCACTGCAACACCATGGGCACAGCCTCGACCATGAATGCGGTGGCCGAAACCCTGGGCCTGTCGCTGCCCGGCTGCTCGGCCATTCCGGCCCCCTATCGGGAGCGCGGGCAGATGGCCTATGAGACGGGCCGCCGCATCGTCGAAATGGCCTATGAGGACCTTAAACCCTCGAAAATCCTGACCAAGGCCTCCTTCCTCAACGCCATCGCGGCGGTGGCGGCGCTGGGCGGTTCGACCAATGCCCAGCCGCACATTGTGGCCATGGCGCGCCACGCCGGGGTCGAGCTGACGCCGGAAGACTGGATGGCGGCCTATGACATCCCGCTGATCCTCAACATGCAGCCGGCGGGCAAGTATCTGGGTGAGCGCTTCCACCGCGCGGGCGGCGTCCCGGCTATCCATGTCGAGCTGTTGAAGGCCGGGATGCTGGACGGCACGGCGGCGACGATTACCGGCAAGACGATTGCCGAAAACGTCGAAGGCCGTGAAACCCGCGACCGCGAAATGATCCGCACCGTGGCCGAACCGCTGATGGAGCGGGCGGGCTTCCTGGTGCTCAAGGGCAATCTGTTCGACTTCGCCATCATGAAGACGAGCGTGATTTCGCCCGAATTCCGTCAACGCTATCTGTCTGAACCGGGCCGAGAAGGCGTGTTCGAAGGCCGCGCCATCGTCTTTGATGGCTCGACCGACTATCACGAGCGCATCAATGACCCGGCGCTGAATATCGACGAGCATTGCATTCTGGTCATCCGCGGTTCCGGCCCGGTCGGCTGGCCGGGGTCCGCCGAAGTGGTCAATATGCAGCCGCCCGACGCGTTGCTGAAAAAAGGCATCACCTCGCTGCCGACCATCGGCGACGGGCGTCAGTCGGGGACGGCGGATTCGCCTTCCATCCTCAACGCCTCGCCCGAAAGCGCGGTGGGTGGCGGGCTGGCCTGGCTGCGCACCGGCGATACCATTCGCATCGACATCAATACCGGCGCTTGCGACATGCTGGTCTCTGCCGAAGAGATCGAAAAGCGCAAGGCCGACGGTATCCCGGCCTATCCGGAGTCCATGACCCTGTGGCAGGAAATCTATCGTCAGACCGTGGGGCAACTGCACACGGGCGCGGTGATGGAACCGGCGCTGAAATATACGAAGATCGCCGACAAGATGCCGCGGCATAATCACTGATCATGATGTTTTGATAAAAACATCATGATCAGGATTTCTGCTTGCCCCTCGCCGGGCGGTGGCTTGCGCCACCTTGGCCGCCGCCTCAATGGCGGCTTGAGCGGAATGATTCTAAGAGAAATCATTCCGCTATAACCGCAACCTCCTCACTGTTGCTGCGCAACAGGGAGGAGGGATATTGCGCAGCATTTTTGCGGTAAAACCCAGCCCCCGGATGGTAGCGCTATCAGCTTTTTGCTTGCCAGACTGAAAATTTAAGGCACATTAACCACGCCCGCGGCGCGGTGCGCCAAGACCGTGTCTCACTTTTTGAGAGAGCGGCCTTTACGAGTCGCTGCGCGCGGTTCAGTTTCATTGCGCCTATCCGCCACACCCGACCACCAACGATACACAGGGACCAGAGAGCGGAAGGCGTCACACGTCTGCAATCCTTCGATTGCACTCAGGGAAGGGAAAATTGAATGTCCTCATCACTTGGAAAAGTGAATATGGGGCTGGTCATGGGGCTCGCCATCGGCGCGGCTCTGGGCGGGCTCCTGTTCGGCTACGACACCGCCGTGATTTCCGGCGCGGAAGAAGCCATCGTCCATAACTTCGTCACGCCGCGCACCGACCTCACCGAGGTGGCGCGCAACTCTCTGGCCGGTACGGCCATCGGCATCGCGCTTCTGGGCTGCGTGCTGGGCTCGCTGATCGCCGGGCCGCTGTCCACCTCGCTTGGCCGTCGCGCCGGTATGCTGATTGCCGCGTTTCTGTTCTTCGCCTCGTCGATCCTGTCGGGCTATCCGGAACTGGGTCTGGCTCCGATCGGGGGTCTAGGCGTTGAGGGCCTGACGCCGTTCATGATCTACCGCTTTATCGGTGGGGTCGCCATCGGCATGGCGTCGTTGATTTCGCCGCTGTACATCGCGGAAATCGCCCCGGCGAAGCAGCGTGGCCTGCTGATCACCTTTCAGCAAATCGCCATCGTCGGCGGTATGCTGCTGGTCTATTTCGTCAATCTGAAGATCGCCGAATCCGGCACGGACGAGTGGGTGCTTTCGACCGGCTGGCGCTACATGCTGGCCTCGGCTGGTATCCCGGCGGCCCTGTTCTTCCTGGCGGCCTTCCTGATGCCCGACACGCCGCGCTGGTACGTGATGAAGCAGAAGGAAGACAAGGCGCGCAAGCTGCTCAGCGAGTTGAACGACCCGCAGGAAGCGCAGGCGACCATGGACGAAATCCGCGGCTCGCTCAGCGAACATTCGGGCAAGCTGTTCTCGTTCGGCGTCGGTGTTGTCGTGGTGGGTGTACTGCTGTCGGTTTTTCAGCAGTTCGTCGGGATCAACGCCGTGCTCTATTACGCGCCGTTGATGTTCAAGAATATCGGGTCGGGAACCGATCAGGCCCTGTTCCAGACCGTGCTGGTCGGTGCGGCCAATGTGGTGTTCACGCTGGTGGCGACCTTCACCGTCGATCACTGGGGCCGCAAGCCGCTGCTGATCCTCGGCGCTCTGGTCATGGCCGTGTCGATGGCCGCGCTCGGCATCCTGTTCCAGCAAAAGCAGGAAGGTACGCTGCTGCTGTACGCGGCCATGCTGTACATCGCCGGTTTCGCCCTGTCGTGGGGCCCGGTCGTGTGGGTGCTGCTGGCCGAAATGTTCCCCAACTCCATCAAGGGCAAGGCCATGGCCATCGCCGTCGCCGCCCAATGGATTTCAAACTACATCGTCACCTGGTCATTCAAGGTTATTGATGGCGACAGCGCGCTGAACGCCACCTTCAACCACGGCCTCAACTACTACATCTATGCGGCCTTTTCGGTGCTGGCGGCGGTCTTCGTGTGGAAGTTCGTGCCGGAAACCAAGGGCCGGACCCTTGAGGCGATTGAAAGCCTGTGGAAGAAGTCGTAAACTCTCAAGCGACACAGTAAAGGACGGCGGAGCTGCGATCAGGCTCCGCCGTTTGCGTCTCAAAAACAAAAATATGGAAATGCCACATGATCGCTCTTTCGACGCTGACCCTGACGGCACGTGACACCACGCTGGCCCTGCATCCGGACCTGGGCGGCTCCATCGGCGCTTTGAGCCACAAGGGCCGCGACTATATGCGCCCGACACCCGAAGACCCGCGCGATGTGCTGGAGACGGCGTCGTTTCCGCTGGTGCCCTTCTGTAACCGCATCCGTAACGGCAGCTTCTCCATCGGTACGCAAAAGGTGAAGATGGCCCCCAATCTGGGTGACCATCCGCATACCCTGCACGGTCAGGGCTGGCGCGCGCGCTGGAGCGTGACGGAGCAATCGCCGTCGCGGGCCGTTCTGACCTATCGTCATCAGCCGGATGAGTGGCCGTGGGCCTATGAGGCGCGGCAGGTGTTCGAACTGCGTCCGGCGGGGTTGCGCGTCTGGCTGAGCGTCAAGAACCTCAGCTCAACCGCCATGCCGGCGGGACTGGGCTTTCACCCCTATTTCAACCGCACCTCTCAGACGCGGCTCAAGGCGCCCGTCGATGGGGTGTGGATCGCCGATATGGACTGCCTGCCGACCGAATGGTACGCGGGCGTGTGGCGCAAGGACTGGACGAAGGGGGATTTCGTCAGCGACACGGGCCTGATCGACCATTGCCATACGGGCTTTGCCGGGCGCGCCGACATCTATGAGGACGCGACACCGGTCCTGACCTTGCGCGCCTCACCGGATTGTCACTGGCTGCACGTCTATGTGCCGCCGGGGCAGGACTTTTTCTGCGCCGAGCCGGTCAACCATATGCCGGACCCCTTCCACCACGCCAATTCCGGCCTGCGCTGCCTCAAGCCCGGCGAAGTGGCGCTAATCTGGATGGATATAAGCCTGCACGGGTAGACCTATTTCGTGCGGGCTTTCAACGGATACGAAATGATCAGGGTCAGCGGCTCATCGCCCACCTGTTTGATGCCGACCTGCGCCCCTTCATAGAGGTAGGCGGTCATGCCCTCGGTGAGGGTGCGGGTCACGCCGTCCGATTCCACAATTCCGGTCCCGGAAACGACGTAATAGACTTCGTCGTGGTCGATGGGATGGATACCGATGGCCGCGCCCTTGTGCAGGCTGCGCTTGCGGAACTCCATACTGCGTTGCGGGGCCTTGTCGCTGATGCGCCAGGCGGTTGACATGCCGATCCGGCCGTGCGGTGGGGCCTCTTCGACCACCGTATCCTTTTCGTCGATAATGACCATGGGCGGGGCTCCGAGGGCGAACGAGGGCAGGGCGATCAGCGCAGTCGCTAAGATAAGGCGCATGGGGTTCCTCCTTTACGTTTCTCTTCGGAGAAGAGAAACGCATCGCCCCAAAATGTCAAATGAGGGCTAAGAACCGCGTCCGGAGCGCAATCCGACAAAGTGGACACCACTTTTCGGAAAAATTGCGCGACCACTAAAATTTAGAGCCATACGGCGGCTCAAGTGAGCCAACGAATGCTAGCGCCCGCATTTGTCCGTCCATGCAATCCACACGTCTATGGCAAGCCATAGACGTGTGAGGGGGATTACATCACCCAGCCGCCGTCGATGATGTGGGCGCGGCCGGTGGTGAATTTGGACTCATCCGAGCCCAGATAGACGGCCAGTGCCGCCAGTTCCTCCGGCTTGCCGAAGCGACCCATGGCCTGACGCGCGGTGAAGTCCTTATAGGCCTGCTCAAAATCACCCGTGTCGTGCAGGCGTTGCAGCAGAGACGGCGTCTCCACCGTGCCGGGACATATGGCGTTGCAGCGGATGCCCTGCGCCACGAAATCCGCCGCCACCGACTTGGTCAGGCCGATCACCGCCGCCTTGGTGGCGCAGTAGGCGAAGCGGTTGGGGATGCCTTTGACCGACGAGGCGATCGACGACATGTTGATGATCGAGCCACCGCCGCGTGCGATCATGTTGGGCAGGACGGCGCGGATCAGGCGGTACTGCGCCGTGACGTTCAGGCTGTTGGAAAAGGCCCAGTCCTGTTCGTCGCAATCGAGAATAGTCCCGGCGTGCACGAAGCCGGCGCAGTTATAGAGGATGTCGATATTCGGGAACTCAGTGGCGATGGCCTTGACGGCTTCGGCGTCGGTGACGTCGAGCTTGCGCGCGATGACATTCTCCAGCGCCGCCAGTTCGCTGAGGCTGGCCTCGTTGATGTCGGCGGCGATGACGGTGGCCCCTTCGCGCACATAGGCTTCGACGGTGGCGCGGCCAATGCCTTGCCCGGCAGCGGTGATCAGGGCGGTTTTTCCGGAAAGTCGTGACATGGTGCGGTCTCTTGAAATCATTCCCCTCCCCACCACAGGTGGGGAGGTATAATTAGGTTACGCCCGGCGCAGCGGCAGGCAGGCCGGGCCCAGCGGGTCGAAGGCCTTATAGGTCAGGATGAACTCCTGATGGCCCAGGGCTTCGGATTTTGT
>NZ_JAIWNX010000101.1 GCF_020217185.1 Asticcacaulis sp. | reverse complement strand
GGGGGCGCCAGCGGCGACGGCCAGCACGCTGTCGATAATCTCCTGCCCGACCTCATCCAGCGTGGCGCGACCTTCCATGATCTTGCCGGCGTCGATATCCATATCCTCGCTCAGCTTGCGATAGGTGTCGGGATTGGCGCAGACCTTGATCACGGGCGAAATGGCCGAACCCACCACAGAGCCGCGGCCCGTGGTAAACAGGGTCACGTGTGCGCCACAGGCGATCAGTTCGACGATTTCCGCATTGTCCGAGATATTGGGGAAGCCGAAACGCGGCTCACCGTCCGGCACCACATCGAGCAGGTAGAGCCCGCCCGTCGGCGGCAGATCACCGGGTTTCAGTATGCCGCAGATGGGTGCCGATCCCGACTTGGAATAGGCCCCCATCGACTTTTCTTCCTGCGTGGTCAGGCCGCCTTCGGCATTGCCCGGCGCGAACGACCCAAAGCCCATGACGGTGTAATAGGCCTCGGCCTTCTGCACGCAGGCTTCGAGTTCCGCCCCCAGTTCCGGCGTGACGGCGCGGCTGGCCATAATGGTTTCGCAGCCGACCAGTTCGCCGGTCTCCTCGAACACGCAGGCCGCCCCTTGCGCCCCGAACCAGTCGAAGGCACGACCAACCGCCGGATTGGCGGTGATGCCCGACGTGCCGTCCGAGCCGCCGCAGATGGTGCCGATGACCAGCTCTGACACCGCCATCTCGACCACCGGGGTCTGCGCGGCTACGGCTTGCAGCCGGGCCACGGCCTCAAGGCCCTTCTGAATGGTCGAAAGCGTACCGCCTGACTGCTGAATGACCAGGGTTTCGCACGGGCGGCCCGACGCCTCGATGGCGGCCTTCAGGCGCTCACGGTTGAAGCTCTCACAGCCCAAAGAGATCAGCAGCACCCCGCCGACATTGGGATGCGTCGTCACCGCCGACATCACCTTGAAGGCGTAGTCGTTGGGATAGCAGCCCGGAAAGCCGATCAGGTGCACCTCGCTGTCGTCGGACCTGGTGACGATCTGGCGCGCCACGTGGTGGGCGCATTCGACCAGATAGGCCACGGCGATGACATTGCGGATGCCCTTTCGGCCATCCGGACGCAGATAGCCCTTAAGCATGTGCACCTCCGGAGGCTTCGCGGGTGTGGGATGAGATGTAGTCGCTTTTCATATTGTGCATGTGGACGTGGCCACCCTTGGGCGTGTCTTGGGTCATCGAGCCGATCGGCGCGCCGTATTTGAATATCTTGTCCCCGGCCTTCAGATCACGCACGGCGACCTTGTGACCCACCTCGATGGCCTCGGTAATCGACAAAGCCTCGGCGCCCACCGTCACCACGCTGCCCGCTGCGATCGCCGCGCGGCACACCGCCACATTGTCAGAAGGGTGCAGTAAAATCAGGGGGGAGGGCAGGGACATGGACAGTTGAACTCTTACGCTTGTGAAACATCACCCGCCGGCGCATCGGCGCGCAGCAGACCGGCGGCTTTCAGGTCGTGCCACAGCTCGGCAGGGATGGGATGGCTGAACAGCTCGATATTGCGCGCCACCTGCTGCGGGCGGGCCATGCCGACGACGGTACTGGCCACGACCGGATGGAAGCCGGGGAATTGCAACGCCGCGGCGGCCAGCGGCACATGGTGGCGGGTGCAGACGGCCTCGATGTCGCGCACGCGGGTCAGGATGTCCGTCGGCGGGGCCTCATAGTTGAAGTGCGCGCCTCCGGCCAGCAGGCCTGAATTGAACGGGGCGGCCGCCAGAACCGACACACCGCGCGCCGCGCAGCGTTCAAACAGGCCGTCCAGCGGCGTCTGCTCCAGCAGGGTGTAGCGCCCGGCCAGCATCAGGACGTCGATATCGGCTTCGGCCATAACCAGATCGCAGATGGCTGTCTCATTGACACCCAGCCCGATGGCCTGCGTCAGGCCCTGCGCCTTCAGTTCGTGCAGGGCGCGCAGACCGCTGCTCAGAAAAGCGGCGAGGTGTCGGGCATGGTCGCTGCCGTGGGTTTCGACCCCCAGATCGTGGACCAGCAGCATGTCGATGCGTTCGCGCATCAGCCGCTTCTGGCTGTCCTCAAACGACCGCATCACGCCGTCATAGCTGTAGTCGAAATGCTCATCGAAGGGGTCGCCATCGACAAAGCCGTGGCGTTCGGTGCCGGGCGGCGGGGCGGGGATAGGGGTCAGGACGCGCCCCACCTTGGTGGACAGGGTGGCGTCAGCGCTCAGGTCGGCGAGACGGCGCTCGGACAGGCCGTGTCCATAGCGCGGAGCGGTGTCGATATAGGCGATGCTGCCGTCCGTTACAGCCCTGAGCGTCGCTGCCGCCGTGGCGTCATCGACCGGGCGATACAGGTTACCGATGGCCGCCGCGCCGAAACCCAGCGCGCTGACCCGGACCTGTGTGCGGCCTATGGTATGGAGATCGCTGACTGGCACGGCGCATCCCTGTTCATTTTTAAAAATGATTATCGCTTATGAAAAAATATGTATAGCCGACGTAGTGCCGACGCAAGAGGCCTCAGACGCGATTGCGCCGAGCGCGCGCATTTTCCTTTTCGCTCATGAAATCAGCGCGCTGCCAATTTTCAAATCAGGCGAAACGCCTATCCACCCAGCGTGCGCGACAGCGCCGCCGCCGTGCCTTTCAGGCGCGCCACCGTGTCTTCGAGGCTCAGGCAGCCGTGCGTCTTCAGCCAGGGGATGGTCATGGCGGCGATGACTGTGGTGTCGTTCATCACCGGGCAGGAGACGTCCAGCACACCATCGACGAAATCGCTCTTGGCCTGCACATAGCCCTGATGCAGGGCGCGTTCGGCCACGGTTTCGAACAGTTGCCACTCCTGCGGCGTCGCCGTGCCGCGCAGCATGTGCTTCATCTGCTCCTTCAGCTTGGGCGGCTGAAACGCATAGAGAACGAGGCCGGAGGTCGATTGCACCAGTTGCCGCTGATAGCCGACACGCACCGAAAAGCCGAGATCGCCCGGCGCTTCGATGCGGGCGATGACCACCATGTGATCGTCAGAGGCGATGGCCAGATGCACGGATTGGCGTACCTGTTCCGACAGGGCCTGCATCAGGGGCAGGGCCGAGGCCAGCAGGTTCTGGCTGGGGCCGCGGCTCATGCCCAGCGAGAACAGCTTGTTGGTCAGTTCCAGCCCGTCGCCCTTTTGCGATTGCGCCACATAGCCGCGGTTTTCCAGCACCTGCACCATGCGGAACAGTTCGGACACCGAGCGGTCCAGCCGGTGCGAAATCTGCGACAAGGTCATGGGCCGTTTGTTGGCGGCCAGAAGCTCCAGCACGTCCAGCCCCTTCTCAAGGGCGGGTGCGCGGTATTTCATAGCCTTTTCACCGTCGCTGTGACGGGTATCTTCGCTGATCATGGGACCCCCTGTAGGTCATAAATTCTTTTTGCATTAGTGAAAAAGATGGCCTGACGCTCTGGCGGCGTCAATGGGTTTAATTGGTCCTCAAGCCAGTGTTTCCATTTTTGCCAGTCGCCGTTAAGGCGCACCACCGGCCAGTCAGAGCCGAACAGCAGGCGCTGCGGGCCAAAGACGGTCAGCAGATGCGCCACATAGGGGGCCGCCTCATCGAAGGGTTGATCGGTGCGCATCTCGGTAAACAGGCCCGACAGTTTGCACACCACATTCGGGTGACGCGCGATGGCGGTCATGGCCTCGGTCCAGTCGCGCGTCGCTTCGGACTGCGTCGGAGTCGTGGCGATCGGGGGCTTGGCGGCGTGGTCGATCACGATGCGCAAATCCCGATAGCGCTGCGCCACCGCCTCTATGGCTGGCAGATGGCGCGTAAAGACCAGCGCATCAAAGACCAGCCCCGCCGCCTGCATGGCCGACAGGGCCGGGCCGACGTCCGGGCGCACAATCCAGTTGTCGTCAGACAGGCCCTGCAACATCGGGCGCAGGCCCTTGAGTTTGGGGTGGTGGGCCAGTTCGGCGACCCGTGCCGCCGCCTCCGGGGCCGACAGGTCGGTCCAGCCGACAACGCCGAGAATCAGCGGATCGGTTTCGGCGAGGCGGAGCAGCCACTGCGTATCGGCGTCTGACGGCTGCGACTGCACGGCCACCGCGCCGTGCAAATCTTCGCCGGCCGCCGCGCGCAGGTCCGCCGCCGCAAAGTCACGATAGATGGCCGTCAGGTCAGGCGTCGGCCATTCAAAGCCGTGGCGCCCGACCTGCCACAGGTGGAAATGGGCGTCGATGACCGGGGACATCTTAGTGACCGGTCATCTGTACGGGGCCCGTGGCGTCCTTCGGCGCGCGGAAGGCGTAGAGGGCGATCACCGCGAAGCACACCGCCGTGACGGTAAAGGCCGTGCGGATATGGCTGTGATCGGAGATGAAGCCCATCACCGCCGTCAGGACCGCCCCGCCGACAATGCTCATCACCAGCAGCGACGAACCGGTCTTGGTCAGGTTGCCGAGCCCGGCGACCGAGGTGGCGAAGATGGTCGGGAACATGATCGACATGAAGAAGCTGGAGGCCACCAGCGCCCACAGACCGTTTTCACCGCCGCTGACAACAGCAAACAGCATCAGGCCGATATTGACGAGGGCAAACAGGCCCAGAATCAGGGTCGGACGCACCTTGGTCATCAGGCCCGTGCCGATAAAGCGACCAACGGCAAAGGCGATCAGGGTGTAGTAGAGATAGGTGGCTGCCACCTTGTCGGTCAGGCCCATTTCGCTCTGCGCATAGCGGATCATATAGCTCCAGATACCGACCTGAGCGCCGACATAGAAGAACTGCGCCATGACGCCGAACATGAAGCGTGGGCGTTTGAGCAACTGAACGACCGACTGGAAGAAGCCGACCTCTTCGCCGCTGTCTTCGTGGGCGTTTTGCGTGGCGGCCGCCGGGAATTTCGACAGGAAGACCAGCAGGGCCCACAGGAGCACGACGCAGCCGATGACCAGATAGGGCCCCTGCACCGCCTTGACTTCCGAAATGTAAAAGGCCTGACGCGCGGTGTCGGTCATGGCGGCGAGCGCGGTTTCATCGTGTTCGATACCCGACAGGATGAAGTGCTGACCGATGAAGATACCGGACAGCGCCCCCAGCGGGTTGAAGCTCTGGGCCAGGTTGAGGCGGAAGGCGGCCTTGTCCGGCGAGCCCAGAACGGTGATCAGCGGGTTGGCGGAGGTTTCGAGGAAGGCCAGACCCGAGGCGATGACGAAAAGCCCGCCAAGGAACCAGCTATACTGGTGATTGTCGGCGGCCGGATAGAAGATGAAGGCACCGGCGGCGTAGAGCAGCAGGCCCACGACCACGGCGGTTTTATAGCCCAGCTTGCGCATCACAAAAGCAGCGGGCAGGGCCAGCAGGAAATAGCCCATATAGAAGGCCGACTGCACCAGACCCGATTGCAGGTCGGTCAGCACAAAGGCCTTTTTGAACTGCGGAATCAGCACGTCGTTGAGGTTATTCGCCACACCCCAGAAAAAGAACAGGCTGGTAATCAGGATCAGCGGCCACAGGCTTTTCAGGCCCCGGCCCGGCGCGGTTTCGGAGGTCATGTGCGTTTCTTTCCCATTATGCCCGGATCATGCTTACCGGGCGTCTTGCGCGCAAGGCACCACATATGAAGTCGGTTGTCAAATATGAAATGCTGCACCTGACACGGTGCAAAAAAGCCGGGCCTTTGACAGATCAGGCAGGCGTGATATGGGCGTTGTCAGCAATTGTCCGGGTAATGGCTTAAATTATCATATAAATATTGCCGAAAGCGTTTCGGCCATGATAACGAAGCCGCCCAAGGTAAACTTAGGCCAAATTTAAGCAGGAAGCGTCCATGTTCGGGAAAAAAAAGGTCAAGCCGCTGAAGATCGGTCTGGTGGGGCTGGGCAAGATCGCTGTCGATCAGCACATACCATCGATCCGCGCCAACCCGGCGCTGGAGCTGGTGGCCGGGTGTTCGCCCAATGCCCGCCCGGATGGCGTGACCGCTTACGATTCGCTGGAAGAGATGCTGGCGGCCCACCCGGAAATCGAGGCCGTGGCCATCTGCACGCCGCCGCAAATCCGGCATAAGATCGCCAGGCAGGTCATCGCGGCGGGCAAGCACGTCTTCCTTGAAAAACCCCCCGCGGCGACTTTGGGCGAGGCTGAGGCCATTGCCGATCTGGCGCGCGCCAGGGGCGTGACGGTGCTGGCCAGTTGGCATTCGCGCTATGCGCCGGCGGTGGAAACGACGCGCCAATGGATCGCCGGGCGCAAGATCAAATCCATCCACGTCGTGTGGAAAGAAAATGTGCGTCAGTGGCATCCGGGTCAAAAATGGATCTTCGAAGCCGGCGGCATGGGCGTCTTCGATCCGGGCATCAATTCGCTGTCTATCCTGACGCGCATCGTGCCGGAAAAGGTCATCGTCAAAAAGGCTGACCTGCACATTCCGGTCAATTGCGAAGCCCCGATTCAGGTCGAGATGGACATGACGACCGAAAGCGGCGTCGCCATTCGCGCCGATTACGACTTCCTTCAAACCGGCATCCAGACCTGGTCGATCTTCGTTGAGTCCGAAAAGGGCGAAAAGCTGGAACTGAGCATGGGCGGCACCGGCCTTGCCATCGACGGCAAGGAGATCATGAAGGAAAAGGAAGCCGAATATCCTGGCCTCTATGCCCACTTCGAAAAGCTGGTGCGCGCGGGTCAGTCGGACGCCGACTTCTCGCCGCTGCGCATCGTCGCCGACGCCATGCTGCTGGGCAAGCGCATCGACGCCCCGGAATATATTGAATAGCGCACAGTGAAACGCGCTGCGTTTCACTGTGGACTAAATATAGTCAGCTCAGGTCTCGGGGCGGCCCTTCGACCTGAGCTGGCTTTTTTTGTAGATATTTATTGTGACTGGTGACAAGCTCTGCGCCCATAAACGGAGCCAGACTTGTCTCACGATCTGTTTGAAGCGGCCAAGGCCGCAGCGGCCTTCAGCCATTCCCCCTATTCCGGTTTTCCCGTCGGTGCGGCCATTCGCACGCCGGACGGGCGTGTTTTCAGCGGCGCCAATGTCGAAAACCTCGCCTTTCCGCAGGGCTGGTGCGCCGAAACCTCGGCCCTGGCGCAGATGATCATGGGGGGCGCGAAAGAGGTGGCCGAAATCGCCATCTTCGCCCCCAAAAAAGCCGCCTGTCCGCCCTGCGGCGGCTGTCGTCAGAAGCTGGCCGAGTTTTCCGACGGCTCGGCGCAAATCCATTTGTGCGATGAGACGGGCGTGGCTCAGACGGTCACGCTGGCCGAGCTTTTACCCATGATGTTCCGGACGGAGCTGTCATAAAAAAAGCCCGGCAGGTGATCCCGCCGGGCTTTTGGTTTTGCGAACGCCAAACGGCGATCAGCCTTCGAATTCCGGCTCGGTCATGGCCGTGCGGGTCACCTTGGCGACGCGCAGGGCGTTGGTCGAGCCCGATTTGCCGAAGGGCATACCGGCGACGATGACGATGTCCTGACCGGGTTCTGAAATGCCTTCGGTACGGGCGATCTGATTGGCCACCTGCACGGTTTCCGACATGGAGTGCGTCACAGGGGCGGTCTTGGCGTGCACGCCCCAGGTCAGGGCGAGGCGACGCGCGGTTTCCAGATTGGGGGTCAGGCCCAGAATCGGTGCCGTCGGACGCTCACGCGCCACACGCAGCGCCGTGTTCGCCGAATTGGTCAGGGCGACGATGGCTGAGGCCTCGATGGTTTGCGCCACCTGACGCGCGGCGGCGGCGATGGCCCCCGACACGGTCTTTTCCGTTTCCGGACGGCGGCGATCGGTCTGCATGCGCCAGTCGCCGTCCTTTTCGACGCGGCCGACGATACGATCCATGATGGTCACGGCTTCGACCGGATACTGACCCGCCGCGGTTTCCGCCGACAGCATGACCGCATCGGCCCCGTCATAGACGGCCGTGGCCACGTCCGAGGCTTCGGCGCGGGTGGGGGTGGGGGCCGAGATCATGGATTCCAGCATCTGGGTGGCGACGATCACCGGTTTACCCAGCGCGCGGGCAGCCTTGATGATGCGCTTTTGCGCCAGAGGCACCTCTTCGGGGGGCAGTTCGACGCCAAGGTCGCCGCGCGCCACCATGACGGCGTCGCTGAGGGCGAGGATTTCTTCGAGATTATCGAGCGCCTGCGGCTTTTCGAGCTTCGACAGCACCCAGGCGCGGCCATTGATGATGCCCTTGGCCTCGATCACGTCTTCCGGGCGCTGCACGAAGCTAAGGCCGATATATTCGACACCGCGTTGCAGGGCGAATTCCATATCGGCGCGGTCTTTTTCGGTCAGGGCCGGGATCGGCAGGACCACGTCAGGCACGTTGACGCCCTTACGGTCCGACAGGCGGCCGCCGGTAACGACCACGGTTTCCAAGTGGTCTTCGCGCACATGGGTGACGCGCAGCTTCAGCTTGCCGTCGTCAAGCAGCAGGTGCGAACCGATCTGCGCCGCCCCGATGATTTCCGGATGCGGCAGGTTGGCGCGCGTCAGGTCGCCGGGGGTGGGGTTGAGGTCGAGGCGGAAGGTCTGACCCGGCGTCAGCACGATAGCGCCGCCCATGAAACGACCGACCCGCAGCTTCGGCCCCTGCACATCGGCCAGAATGCCGATCGGACGACCGGTCTTGGCCTCCAGATCGCGGATCAGGTCGATATTGCGGCCGTGGTCTTCGTGGCTGCCGTGCGAGAAGTTGAGGCGGAAGACGTCGGCTCCGGCCTGAAACAGTTGAGCCAGCATGTCGGCATTGGACGAGGCGGGGCCGAGGGTGGCGACCAGTTTGGTGCGGCGGCGACGAAGTATTTTCAAAGGACCAACTCTTCTTGGAACAGGGACGTCAGGCCTTCGCCGGCTCGGATGCGCCGCCTTAAGGCTGTCGTCTTTTGTAATGCCTTATGTGTATCCGAAAGGTGTATTTCGGTCAGAAGGCTTTAACATCCGCGCGTGTCGTGTGGCATTGGGACGGCTCTGGGCGGGCTCTTGTTCCCCCGAACCGCGCGTCTTGGGTTCGTGCAGACCAAAGTCGTGTTCTGTCCCCTGGGTCAAGTCACATTTTGAGTAACAAACCGCCGTGGTTTGACACAGCGGTCAGACGGTTTGCGCCGGTTGACCTCTGAGTCGGCTCTCCATGTCTGTGCCGTTCACTCTTTTGCGCCGTGTGACAGCGAAAACGCCTGCCGCCCTCTGGGCGGAAACGAAATTGCAAATAACTCAGACATAAAATCAGCCAAATAGCCCTTTTTTGAGAGCAAGGGGTGGGCTGTATTGTATTTCATAAGAGAAAATACGCAAAGGTTGTGCTGGGGTTCTAAGGCGGCATAAATCGAGTAAAAAATAAAAATGCTATAAATCAGTATATTGAATCCCATCCGTATAGTCTGGTTATTGAGGAAGGTTTATTCCTTGAAATCAGGAATAAAAAACGACGTTACGTTCTGCAACTGTGGCGATTATGCAATGGTGAGCATATTACCGCGTTTTCTTGTCATATAATATTAGGCAATCATATGATTTATGATAACGCTATCATCAGAGTCTGGGCCGTAGAGGCGCATCCTTTCGGGTGGCCTCAACCATAATCCAGACCTGTGCTCAGGCAGGGAAACGCAAAAGCCAGCCATAGTCGCCGTGTTGACCGCAAAGAACCGTCACGGGGTGCGATGAGAGGCTCAATAAGGCCAGTGACGCCAACCTGACCGGACGCACGGGGTGCGCGGTTTGCCATCCCCGGCATAGTGCCAAACGCCTGCGGCTCAAGGAGGGGCCCCGGCGGGACATGAGGGAGACAGTTATGAAACAATCGAAATTCGCACGCCTGTCGGCGGGCGTCTCGGTGATGGCGCTGGGCGTTGCGGTGATGGGCTTTGCCCTGCCCGCCGTGGCCCAGACGACTACGGGTGAGGCCGATGTGACCGAAGTCATCGTCACCGGTCAGCGCGCCCAGATCAAGACGGCCCAGAAGCTGAAAAAAGACGCCGAAGTCGTGGTGGACTCGGTGACTGCCGTTGATAT
>NZ_JAIWNX010000112.1 GCF_020217185.1 Asticcacaulis sp. | reverse complement strand
TTCATCTCCGGCGAGGACAACATGTCCCACACGTTCGAGAACCTGGAACACCACCACTTCAAGTACGAACTGTTCCGCGTGCCGGGCGATGTGCACGTGCACTGCTTCGGCACGGCGACGGCGAGCTTTGCCGACGGCGTGAAGACGCAAGCGGGCGACGTGTTCGAAATCGACGCCCGCCCCTTCGTCCACCCGCTCAGAAACCCCCTCAAAACCACCGAACCGCTGGCCAGCACCGCAAAGGTGGTGCGGTTGTAACGCCTGTCTTACACCTCCCTGCACAAAGTGCGGGGAGGGGGACCGTCGAGCGTAGCGAAGACGGTGGTGGGGTGTCTTTGCGCTATGTCCACCCGTTCAATCCATTGACGCGGTTAAGAACCCTCACCACCGCATCTTACCGCGTAAACGCGGCTCGTGCGGTCCCCCTCCCCGGCACGCCGGGGAGGTATAAAAAACCGCTCTGATCTTTGGGGATCAGGGCGGTTTTCCGTTGCTAGCGGTCTGACGTTAGAACCCGGACGTTAGGGCTTTTCGGAGCCGACCGGGTTCACCTTGGGCATCTTGCCCTGTTCGATGCGGCCTTCGTTGCGCAGCTTGCGACCGTCTTCGGCCATCTTGTCGTTGTGCAGGGCTTCGCCCAGTTCCTCTTCGACGCCGCCGGCGGTTTCCTTGATCGAGCCTTTGATATCGCCCATGTCTGATCTCCTTTGTGAGGGTAGGGGTGTGAAGGTCGCGACGCGGGTGAAAGCGCGCGACCCTGATGCTAAGCTGCGCCCGCGCTGCGTCAGTTTTCGCCGGGTTTGCAAGGCCTTGCGCGTAAGTAAAAAATCAGGAAACGCGCCTTTATCTGCCCCTTATTTTTGCTTTCAGCCATAGGCATCGCATCCTTAAAGCCGCGCCGATAGGGTTCAGTCATCACATCCACACGGACCAAGACACGGACGAAAACGAGATACCCCCCCCCCATCCTCGTTTTGATGCTGTCTCAGACGGCCTTCCGTGTCAGACATCCCCCCCCCGCCCCGCGGTCCGTGTGGATGTGACCCCCATTCCTCCCCCATATCGCACGCCCTCAAAGGAGAGATTGATGCTGTCCCCCGCCACCAAAGCCGCCGCCGGAGTCACCAAGGTTCTGGCCGAACACGACGTCCGTTCGGAAGCCGACCGTACCGTTGAAGGCGTTGAAAAGACCGCGCGCCACGTGGCCGATGACCTGTCTTCGCGCGCCAACGAAGCCGGTGCCAAGCTGCGTCATCTCTTTGATGACGCGCAGGGCCATCTCAACAAGGCAGGTGGCCGCCTCAATAAGGAAGTGCACGAAAACCCCGTGCGCACGGGTCTTCTGGCGCTGGGTGCCGGTGTGCTGATCGGCATGATGCTCAAGCGCTGATCGGGCGTTTCGTCTGAAGGTTTAAGGGCGAGGCCACAGCGGCTTCGCCCTTTTTTGTATCGGTTGTGAAAGGGTCGCGAATGTCTGTGCTGTTACGTGTGGCGGAACTGTTTTTTGTGCGTCAGCGCTTTCGTCAGGTGCGGTCGCAGGCCCTGGCCTTTCTGAGCGCGCTGGGCGTGCTGGTCGGGCTGATGGTGTTTGCGCTGGTGGCGCTGGCGCTGGGGCTTTCGGTCTTGCTGCTGCTCGCCTTTCACGGCTTGCAGGCGCTGGGGCTCACGCCGCAGGGCGCGGGCGGCATCGTCGCCGCTCTGGTCATTGCTGTGGGGCTTGTCCTGCTGGTGGCCATCGGCCGCGCCCGGCGCGCCGTGCAGGGGACGCTTGAGCACCTGATCAGCGAAACCTCGGCCATGCCGGGTGAGCGCGAGGTGCAGGGCGTGGTGACGCGCACCGCCGGTGGGGCCGTGTCGGTGTGGCGTGCCTTTCGCGACGGGCTAAGGAGCGGAAAATCAAGCCGCCGTAAAACAGCCGCCTGATTTTTCTTATGATTTATTTATTAAGGCCTCTGTCGATGGCATGGACCCATTACCGGTGCGGCGGCAAGCTCTGAGTAAGATGGGGCATTTGAAAAGGACCAAGCACATGACCAATAAGATCGCCAAGATGATCGTAATTGCCGGCGTTGCGCTGGCGGCCGTTCCGGCCCTGTCGGCCTGCAACACCATTGAAGGTGCGGGCAAGGACGTTCAGGCCGGGGGCGAAGCGGTTTCCGACGCCGCCAAGGACGCCAAGAATTAAGCCAGTCGTAAGGCTGGACATTTCCGGTTTTCGCAGGTTCTGATGCCGCAGGGCTTCAGGGCCTGCGTTTGCGTATATGATGGACGGGGAAAGACGGATGATGTGGCAAAAGCTGCTGCGGCAGCGACGGTACTATCTGGTGCTGTTTGTCCTGCTGTCGATTGCGACCGTGGCCTTTTCGTTCATTGTCTACGCCCATTACAACCGCATTCAGGACCAGAACCGGCAATCCCTGTTTGAATACGAGGCCATTCGCCAAAGCCGGGTGGTGCTGGTCGATCTGCTCGATATGCAGACGGGGGTTCACGCCTATCTGGTGTCCGGCGATGAGGCGACGCTGACCAGCTATCGCACGGCGCGCGATATGCTGGAGCGTGATCTGTCGGCCTATCGCACCCTGGTGTTGCGCCATGATCCGCAGGCGGCGCGCGACATCTATCTGTGGCTCGATAATATCCGATCCTTGCGCAAGACCTTCGACGATCAGGTCGAAAACCGCCGGCTGGGGCGCGGGGCGGCGCTGACGCGCGAGGCGTTTGAACGACAGGTGCGCGACATGGCGCACGTGCGTCGCGCGCTGGAGGCCACCAATGTGCGGCGTCTGGTCGAGGTGCGGCTTCAGACGGCGGAGGTGGTGAAGGCGCGTTCGGATTTTGTCTTTACGCTGGTCATCGGCAGCATCCTGCTGATCGGTGTCATGCTGTTGGGGACGGTGACGATCCTCAATCTGGAGGCCGATTTCCGCAACCGTCTGGCCGAGCAGGAGGCCGTCATGCAGCGCTATCGTGAGGTCACCGAAGGCATTAACGATGGCCTGTTTGAGGTGAACTTCGTCAGCGGCGACGTCTATTGCTCCGCGGCCTATAAGGCCATGCTGGGCTATGCCCCGGACGAGGTGGAAAACCGCTGGGAGGTGTTGCGCGACATGATCCACCCGGATGACCGCGAGGCGGCGGACGCCGATCTGCGCCGCTATATGGAAGGCACGGACGCCACCTATCGCAGCATCTTCCGCATGCGGCACAAGGACGGCGGCTATCGCTGGATTTTATCGCGCGGCGTCGGCACCGGGGCCGATTTCAGCGGCATCAAGAGCATGATCGGCACCCACGCCGACATTACCGAACAGAAGCAGCGCGAGGAAGAGTTGCGTCAGCTCTATGCCGATCTGGAAACCTTCACCTACATCACCTCGCACGACCTGCGCGCGCCTCTGGTCAATTTGAAAGGTTTTTCCAAAGAATTGGAAATATCAATGAAGGCGGTGACCAACGCCATCGCCCCGTATCAGAAAGACTTTGCGCCAGAGCATCAGAAGGCGCTCGATCTGGCCCTGAAAGAGGACGTGCCGGAGTCGCTGGGCTTTATCGCCAAAGGGGTTGAGCGCATGGATAGCCTGACGCGCGCCATCCTCGACCTGTCGCGCATCGGTAAGCGCGTCTATACGATCGAGCCGGTTAACACCCAGACTATATTCGACAAATGCGTTGGGGCTCTGGGGTACGATATTACGCAAAAGGGGATCGAGATAAGCTGTGACCCCTTACCGGAGATCATGAGCGACGCCGTGGCGCTGGAGCAGATTTTCGGCAATCTGCTCGATAATGCGGTCAAATATCTGCGGCCGGATATTACCGGAAAGATAGAAGTATCTGTGCGCGAGACGCTGCACGATTACATCTTCACCGTGTCGGATAATGGCCGCGGCATCGCCGATATCGACAAGCCGAAGGTGTTTGAAATCTTCCGCCGCGCCCGCAATACGACCGAGGTCGGTGGGCTGGGGCTCGGCATGGCCTATGTCAAGGCGACGCTGAGGCGCCTGTCCGGTGACATCTGGTTCGACTCGAAAATTGATGAAGGGACGCGCTTTCATGTGCGCCTGCCCAAACGCCCGCGCCTGAGCGAAGCGTCACGCCCTGTAACTGCGATGGAAGCCTGAACCTATGATGGTCCCTGCCTTTGACGATCAGTTCACCTTGGTCATGATCGAAGACGATGCCGGTCACGCGCGCCTGATCCGCAAGAATCTGGAGCGCGCCGGGATCGGCAATCCGGTGCGCCATTTCGAAGACGGGGCGGCGGCCATCGACTATTTCTTCGGTGAGCACCTCAGCGCGGCGCAGACCGCCGAACGCCATGAACGGACTCTGGTGCTGCTCGACCTCAACATCCCGCATATCGACGGCTATGAGATTCTGCGCCGCCTCAAGGGCGATCCGTCCACGCGCGCCATTCCGGTGATCGTGCTGACCACGACCGATAATCCGCGCGAAATCGATCGCTGCTATGAGCTGGGCTGCAATGTCTATATCACCAAGCCGGTCGAATACGACAATTTCTCCGACGCCATCCGCAAGCTGGGCCTGATGCTTGCCGTGGTGAAGGTTCCCAACACCGTGGTGAAATAAGATGCCGATGTCTTCCCCCGCCCTGACCCGCATCCTGTATATCGAAGACGATGAGGCGCTGGGTCGCCTGCTGCAAAAGCGCTTTCGCCGCCACAGCCTTGAGGTCGATCTGGCCGTCACGGCTGAGGCCGGGCTGGAGGTGATGGCGCAGCAGGGGTTTGATCTGATCCTGCTCGATTACAACCTGCCGGGCATGAATGGCCTGGAGATGCTGAAGGCCCTGAAGGCGCGCGAGATCACCACGCCGGTCATCATCCTCACCGCCGGCGGTGACGAAGCCATCGCGCTGGAGGCGATGGAGCTGGGGGCGGCTGACTATGCAGTGAAGGACATCAATCAGGCCTATCTCGACCTTCTGCCCGCCGTCATGCAGGCGGCCTTCACCAAGGAACGCCTGCTGCGCGAGAACGAGCGCCAGCGTCAGGAGCTTCAGGCGGCCAAGGAGCGCGCTGAAGCCGCGTCGCAGGCCAAGACGGACTTTCTGGCCACCATGAGCCATGAGATTCGCACACCGCTCAACGTGGTGACGGGCCTGTCGGACATTCTGATCAAGTCGCCGCTCAATGACGATCAGTACCGGATCGTAGAGACTCTGCGTACCAATGCGCAGCTTCTGTTGCGGCTGATCAATGATCTTCTCGATATTTCCAGAATTGAGGACAATAAGATCGAGCTGGAGTCCACCGCCTTCCGTCCGGCCGATGTGCTGGAAGACCTTAAGATGATGTTTGCGCAAGATATTGAGCGCAAGGGGCTGGACTTTGCCCTGACCGATAACACGCAGGGCGTGACGGTGCGCGGTGACCGCACGCGCTTGCAGCAGATCGTGATGAACCTGATTTCCAACGCGCTCAAGTTCACCGCGCGCGGTGAAATCGAGCTGATCGGTGAGGCGCAGCGGCGCGGCGACCGGGTCGATCTGAGCCTTGCGGTGCGCGACACCGGCATTGGTATCCCCGAAGCCAAGCGCAGCCAGATCTTTGACAAGTTTACGCAGGCTGATGCCTCCATCACGCGGCGTTTCGGCGGGTCGGGGCTGGGCCTGTCTATCGCACGGGCTCTGGTTGAGGTGATGGGCGGCGAGATTGCGGTGGACAGCGAAGAGGGGCGTGGTTCGCTGTTCAGCGTGCGCCTCAGCCTGCCCGTGGCGGTGATGGCGGTGGCCGAGGATGAGCGTCCGCCTGTGCCGCCGCCGGCGCCGGGTGAGCGGCCGCGCGTGCTGATCGTCGAAGACTATGCGCCGAACGTTCTGGTGGCCACCCTGATGCTGGAAGAGATGGGCTATGAGGCCGAGGCCGCCGAGTCAGGCATCGAGGCGCTGGCCCTGCTGAAGGACAGCGACACGCCCTACCATGCCATTCTGATGGACGTGCAGATGCACGAGATGGACGGGTTTGAGACCACGCGGCGCATCCGCGAACTGGAGCCGGCGAGGGGCTTCCGCTACCGCATTATCGGCGTGACGGCGCACGCCCTGGCCGGTGACCGCGAACGCTGCATAGAGGCGGGCATGGACGACTATCTGTCGAAGCCGATCCAGCCCGGACTTCTGGCGCAAAAACTGCGGGCACTGACCCCGGCCTGACGATGAGCAAAGGATTTCAGGCTTTTTACCGTCCCTTTATAGGCGGGTGGCCGCTCCGCACTGCGCCCTTGCGGACGTCGGATTAGGGTTTCAGGACAAGGAGATAACCATGTCCGACCCTGTCGAACGCGATCCCGCCCTGACCTCTGCCCGACCGGCTGATCCGCCCGCGGAAGCCGCGACCTATGAGGCCCCCAACCCCACGCCGGAGGCCGAAAAGGCGACGTCTGTGCCGGTGGATTTCACCCTCGATATCGAAGACGCGCAGCACCTGAGGAATGATCTTCAGGACCTGCTGAGCGGGGTGGAAACCGTGCACCTCAAAAGCGATGTGAAGGCGCAGATTTCGCGCCTGAACGCCTGGGCGACGCGCTATGCCGAAGGGCTTGAGGCCGCGCGGCAACTGGGGGAAACCGGCCTGACCATGCTGGAAGAGGCGCGCGTGCATCTGGCGGCGCAGCTTGACGACTATCTGCGGCTGGAAGGCGAGGGGGGGCAGGTGGCGACGCCGGATCAGGGCCGCCTGATCGATGAACTGAACCGCGCGCTGCGCCGCATCACCCGTCTGCAAGGCGCGCTGCGCGGGCAGTTCATGCAAACCCAGTAATCTGTAACCTGTGCCCCCTGATGGTTGTTTTTAATGACCCGACGGGGTGTTTCGCTTGGCCTTGTGTACCGGAATAAGATATGTCTCTGACCGCAGATGCCCATTCGGGGTTGGTTATGGATACAGAGGTCAGGGTGGACAAGGCAGAACCGGCTCCGGGGCTTGATCCGTCGCAGGAAACCCAACTCAAGGAAGCGCTGTACCGTCAGATGTTGTCCGCTGTATCCCACGACCTGAAAACCCCGCTGGCGACCATTATCGGCTCGCTGGAGGTCTATACCCTGCTCGAAGCCAAGCTGTCGGAGGAGAAGCGGCGCTCGCTGATTACGTCCGCCCTGTCCGAAGCCTATCGCCTCGACAAGTTCATCACCAACATCCTCGACATGGCCAAGCTGGAAAGCCGCGCCGTGCAGCCGCGCGAGGAGACGGCCAATCTGACGCCGCTGATCCGCGATTCGATCACGCGACTGGGGCCTTTGAAGGATAAGGGCGAGATTCGCCTGCACGATCTGGGCGGTGCCGAGGCCTTTCACACGGATACGGTGCTGTTGTCGCGCGTGGTTGGCCTGATTATTGAGAACGCGCTGAAACATACGGGCAAGGCCCCGGTGGTCGATATCGACTATGGGGCATCGGGCGAAGAGGCCTTTGTGCACGTGCGCGACCACGGGCCGGGCATCCCGCCGGACAAGATGCGCGCCATCTTCAACAAATATACGCGCCTGCAAAAGCAGGATCAGCAGAATGCCGGGACGGGTCTGGGCCTGTCGATCGCTGAGCTGATCATGACGCTTCTGGGCGGGCGTATCGAGGTGCGCAACCACCCCGAAACCGGCGCGGTGTTCAGCCTTTATGTGCCGGTGCAACTGGCCCCGACGGGTGTGGAAAGGTAAGGCGGAGTGTTTTGTTATGAACGCCCGGCGTTTGGTTACCAAGGCTTAACAAGCCTCCTTTAAAAGACGCTGCGAACCAAAGAGTTCAGTATTGCTCGCCAGAACAGGGGCCATACACAAAGGCGTCACCGCCAGATACAGGATCGTCTCAGGACCGCATGACCCATTCGACCGCGCTCATTATTGAGGACAGCGCCGTGCAGGCGCAGATGATCGGCCGATTGATTTCGGCGCAACCCGGATGGAGCCACATCCATTTTCCGACCTTCCGCGAAGGTTATGATGCGCTGAGTTCGTTTTCGGTGCAGGCGCTGTTTATGGACATCTTTGTCGGCACCACGAATGGGCTGGCGCACATAGAGGCCTTTCGCAAACGCAGCGGGTCGGCCCCGATTATCCTGATGACGGCGGGATCGTCGCAGGAAAGCATCGAAGAGACCCTGCGCAAGGCGCGTCAGGCGCGCGCCGATTTCATCCTGCGCAAGCCGTTCGGCGAAGGTGACGTGCGGCGCATCTTTCAGACGGCCTTCAAGGACCTGAATACGCGCACGCGAAAAAAACATGCGCTGGTGATCGACGACAGTCGCACCCTGCGCAGCTTTATCCGTGGCGCGTTGGAATTTGGCGGCTATCGCGTGTCGGATGCCGAATCGATGGAGGTGGCCTTCCGCGATGTCGATATTGCTCACGTTGATCTGGTGGTCTGTGACGTCTTTATGCCGGGCATGGGCGGTATCAAGGGCATGAGCTATATCAAACAGACCTGGCCTGCCGTGCCAGTGATCGCCATGTCGGCGGGTCTGGATGGCCAACTCAGCGAAACCGATGCGCTGAATGCCACCGGCCGCATCGGGGCCGATGCCGGTATCGCCAAGCCGTTTGAGGGCAGGCAGTTGCTCGAACTGGCGGATCGTCTTTTGAAAACGGCGGTACTGGTTTAAACCCGATCCGGTTCGGCCCACTGCGCCATACCGGCCGTGATGCGGCGCATATAGTCGCCCAGCGCCTGACATTCGGCGTCGCTGAGGATCGTCATCATATCGGTCACCACGCCCGCCTGCACGGCCAGCGTCTGTTCGGTCAGGGCGCGTCCCGCCTCGGTCAGCCACAGCCGCCGCACGCGCTTGTCCGCCGCATCGCTGCGCCGTTCGATCAGGCCGCGCTTTTCCAGCTCCGGCAGCAGCATGGACAGGTTGGAGCGCCCGACCAGCAGCCGCTGCGCCAGTTCGTTCTGCGTCAGACCTGCAAAGCGGTAGATATTGGCCAGAATATCGTGGTGGGCGATACGCACCCCGTGCGGGGCCAGCCGGGCATTGAGCGTGCGCTCGACGATCTGATGGGCGCGCGCCACGGCGATCCAGTTGCGAAAACGCGGCAGCTCCCACGGCATGAGGCCGGTCGGGGCCGGGGTGTCTTGCGTCATCTCCGTCCTTGTGATTTGTTCAAGATTGAACTAATTATGGTTCAATCTTGAACAGAATAGGCCGTGATTGATGACTGTGCAACCGGATGCCGCGACGGAATCGCCCAAGGCGCAGGCCGACCGTCTGTTTGAGCTGTTCTGCACGCCGGAACCGCTGAGCGAGGCGGCGCAAAAGGGCATGGCGCGGGTGGCCGAACGCCTGAGCGCAGCGGAGCCGCTGCGCATCCCGTTTCAGGGCGGCGAATTACAGGCCTATCGCTTTGCCGGAAGCGGTCGTGGGACGGTGGTGCTGCTGCACGGCTGGACCGGTCAGGCGGCGGTGATGACCTTCTTCGTCGAGTCGCTGGTCAGCGAAGGCTTCGACGTGGTGGCGCTCGATTTTCCGGGGCATGGGCGGTCGGACGGTGAGCGCCTGCACGTGGCGCTGGGGGTGGCGGCCCTGCACGCGCTGCACGCCGTCACCGGGCCGTGGCACGGCGTGGTCGCCCATTCGTTCGGGGGCGCGGTGGCCTTTGCGGGCCTGTCGGGGCTGGTCGGTGAGCTGCCGCCGCTTCACTACGGGCGGCTGGTGCTGATCGCCGCCCCCTGTTCCATGCCGCGCGTCTTCGATACCTTTGCGCGCCGCCACGACCTGTCGCCAGAGGCCACGGGGCATCTCAAAGACCATGTGAAGCGCCTGACCGGCCATCCGGTCGAAGCCTTTATGGGCGACGCGATCCTCAAGGCCCATCCGCTGCCGACACTGGTCCTTCATGCGCCGGAGGATCAGGAGGTGCTGTTCCTCAGCGCCGAAAGCTTTGCCGCGGCCGGGGACCACGTGACCCTGCATCCCCTGCCCGGACTGGGCCACCGCCGCATCCTCTATGCCAGGGAAACCGTGCAGGCCACGGCGGCCTTCCTTGCGAAGTAAAAAACCCCGCCGGTTAGGGCGGGGTTCTCCACTTCATCCGTAAACGGATTAGAGCGGGATGAAAGTATCATCCCGCTCTAAATTTTGTGTGGTCGCGATATTTTGTCGAAAACCGCGCACACTTTTCGACATATCGCTCTACCGCTTGAACTTGATGTTGATAAAGCCCGTGCGGCCCACCACGTCGAACACGCCCGACTGCCAGCCTTCGTCGCCGAAATAGGCCCCGCCGGCTTCGGCCCCCGGATAGCGCGGCGGCGGGGTGTCGAAGACATTGCTCATGCCGATGCCCACCGCGACGTTCTTCTTCACGTCATACCAGACGTTGAAGTCGTGATAGAGGATCGACTTGGTGCGGTAGGGGAAGTAGTTTTCCGGATTGATGGTGGTGTTCATGCGCATCGCCGAGAAGTAGCGGAAGCTCCAGCTCGCCCACAAAGGCCCCTTCTGATAGGAGAGGCGCGTCACGCCCTTCCATTTCGGAAAGCCGAAAATGCCCAGCGTGCTGGTGACGTTTTGCGGGTTTTCCGGGTCCGGCGTGATCTTGTTTTCCTTCAGGCGGGTGAAGACCAGATTGAGCGACAAACGCCCGCTGTCGGCCCCCCAGCCCCATGAGGACAGGTCGGTGAAATAGTCCATCTCCACATCGACGCCGCGATTGGTGCGCTTGGCCAGGTTGATGTTCTGCTTCACGACGCGCAGCAAGTTGTTGGTGCCCGCTTCGCGCACGACAAGGTTACAGTAGGGGTTGTTCTGCATCGGCGCATCGACGCATTTGTTGATGATGGTCTGCGGTTCGACGGCGGCAATGACGTTGCTGAGGTCGATATCGTAATAGTCCACCGACATCGTGAAGTTCTTCATAAAGCGCGGCTGGGCGACCAGACCAACGGTCAGGGTCTTGGCCGTTTCGACCTCCAGATCCGGATTGCCCTTCTTTTCGACCTCGGTCCACAGCCAGTACGAATTCTTGTTGGCCGGGTTCAGTACCGCACAGTTGGCGCGCGTATCCTGGGTCGTTTCCGTGCGGTAGGTCATGTAGTAGTTGCACGGGTCGTACAGCCACTGACCGCTGATCGACGAGGCGGTGAAGACCTCGCTGATGTTCGGGGCGCGCACCGCCTTGCCATAGGTGGCGCGCAGTCGCAGGTCGCGCACCGGGGCGTATTGCAGGCCGTACTTCCACGAGGTCGTCTTGCCCGCCGTCGAATAGTCCGAGGCGCGCACGGCGGCATCCACCGACAGCTTGTGTGCAAAGGGCAGATTGGCCAGAATCGGCACGCTCAGTTCGCCGAAGATTTCCTTCACGTCGTACTGGCCGCGCAGCGGGTTCTGCACCACGCCATAGTCGGGCACATAGGCCGGATCGTCGGGATTGTATTCGGCGACGGCCCCGATGAAGTTCTTTTCCTTACGGTACTCACCGCCGATCACCACCTGCACGTCACCGGCCGGCAGGGTCAGTACGCCGCCCGTGGCATAGGCAGACAACACCTCCTGCTCCAGAGTCGAGGTCGAGGCGGAGGGGTTGAAGGTCAGGTATGTGATGACGTCCTGCGTCAGCGGCTTGAACGGGTTGAGCGGCACGCAGTTCGGGTCATTATTGGTGGCGTCGGTATCGGCATTGACGCCGCACACCGGCTTGCCGCCCGGACCGGAGACGGCGTCCAGCGCGCGCATATAGCGTTCGTTGGAGACGGCGTTGCGGTCCTGAACGCGTTCCTCGGTCTTGCCGTAAGAATAGTAGGCCGACCAGTTCCAGTCGTGCCCGCGGAACAGGCCCGGCAGGTCGCCCTCAAACCCGGTGACGATCTGCGACAGGTCGCGCTTATAGTCGGTGCTGGACTTGCCGATTTCGGGGAAGTTCCGGGCAAAGGCGACATAGGGCAGGCTGCCGCCATTGGCGGTGATCATTTCCTGCGTGATGAAGGGGTTGCCTTCGTACAGCCAGTTGGAGGCCCCTTCCCACCACATGCCGTATTCGCCATGCGACTTGTTGGTGGCGTAATCCACTTCGAGGAAATAGCGCAGATTGGACGTCAGCTCATAGTTGAGGGTGCCGTGCGCGATGAAGCGGTCATTGGGCACCGACAGCAGCCAGTTGTCGTAACGCCCGCCGTATTCGCCACCGTCCGTTTCCAGATTGGCCACAGTTTCGGGGCGGCTGAGGTCATAGGTGTTTGGCAGAATACCGCTGGGCCCCAGAATGGGGGCGCGCATGGTGCCGTCGTCGTTGAAGGTATAGACCTTGCGCCCCAGCAGAACCTGAGCGCGCGGCGAATAGCCAAGGTTGCGGCGGCCGTCCCAGATGTAGTTGACTGCCGAGGCGCCGGAGCCGATTCTGGCCCACCATGGGTTGCCGGTCGCCGTCCACGGGCGGTCCTGCCCGCCGACCGTACCGTCGGATTTGCCGTAATAGCCAAACAGGGTGAAGTTGCCCTTGCCCTCGGCGAAATTCTTGCCGTACAGCAGGTCCACATCGTAGCTGGGCATGTCGTTGCGCGCCGAATTGCCGTAGCGGACATTGCTGTCGATGCCCTCGAAATTCTTGCGCATGATGAAGTTGGCGACGCCGGCCACGGCATCAGCCCCGTACAGGGCCGAGGCCCCGCCGGTGATCACTTCGACGCGTTCGACCAGGCTGGACGGAATGGTGGAAATATCGACGGCGGACGAGCCCGGCGCACCCGGCACGTGGCGGCGGCCATTGACGAGCACCAGTGTGCGCTTGGTGCCCAGACCGCGCAGGTCCAGCGCGTTCAGACCCGGATGGCTCTGGTCCATCGAATCCTTGTCGCGGTTGGCGTTGCTGGTCTGATCGCTCTGGCTGATAACGAGGGCGGGCAACTGATTGACCAGATCGGCAATCTGACGCGGGGAGGTCTTCTGGATGGTGTCAGAGGTGATGACCGAGGTCGGGGTGGCGCTTTGCGCGCCGCGCAGGCGAATGCGGGTGCCCGTGACGACGACCTCTTCGACCTCGTCTTCGCTTGTGTCGGTCTTGGTCTTCTTGTCGCTCTGGGCGTAGGCGGTCGTCGTGACCATCAGGGCCAGCCCGATCGCCGAGCCGTGCAGAAGATATTTCAGAAATGCGGTTGTGTTCATGAGTGCGCTCAACCGGAAGGAAGATGAACGCTAACCGCGGGTTTGTATATTGGCTACTGTATACGATGTAATGTTTTTATTTGTGATATTTGTGTGTCTGGATCGCAACACTGTTGCGACAGTGGCGATAAAAAACCCCGCTGGTGAGGGCGGGGTTTTGTGTCAGGGATTCAATGGCCTCACATCGGTGGGCTTGAGCGACGCCCGGTCAGCGCGCTGTACACCAGACCGGCGATAAACAGCACCACAAAGACCACGGCGATGAACTTGGCGATATCGGCAAAGGTGCCGGCGAGGCCTGTAAAGCCGAACAGGGCGGCCACAACCGCCAGAATGAAGAAGGTGATGACCCATCTCAGCATTGGAAATCCTCCATAGGGATGTTTGTTGCTGAGACCAGCATCGCGCTGACCGCGTAAGGATACAAAACGGGGTAAAGTCTGCGTCCGTAAGCGCCGGGTAAGGCGCGGGATAATGGCTTAGAGCGGAATGATGTTAGGTGGAAACGGCTTGGCGCCATAGTGCCTCCCCTGATTTCAGGGGAGCCGGGCGGCCGGTGCCGGTGGCGCGTAGCGACGGGTGGGGTTAACAGCAGGGAATTTAACCCCACCGTCTTTTGTCGCTACGCTCCAAATCCACCTCCCCTGAAATCAGGGGAGGCGCTTGAATGATGATATCATTGAAGATCATTCCGCTCTGAAATAACAAACGGCGGCCCCTGGGGAAGGGGGCCGCCGTTTCTTCGCAGGGAGGGGGCCGAAGGGCGATCGGGGGAAGCGCCCTTAAGGACCTGATCCGGGGGTGATCAGGCCGCGGTTTCGGCGACGATCTCCATGCGGTAACCGATACCGGATTCCGAGACGATGGACTTCGACAGCCCCGGCTTGGTTTCCAGCTTTTCGCGCACCTGACCGATATAGACGCGCAGATACTGGGTATCGTCCACGTGGGCCGGGCCCCAGACCTCTTTGAGGATCTGCTTGTGCGTCAGCATACGGCCGCGGTTGACGAGGAAGAAGCGCAGCAGGTCGTATTCCTTCGGCGTGAAGGGGACCTTCTTTTCGTCGATAAACACTTCGTGGCGGACAAGGTCCATGCGAATCGGGCCGTTGACCACATCGGGTTCACCCACTTCGCGCACGACCGACTTGCGCAGATTGGCATTGATGCGCGCCAGCAGGACTTCGGCGGAAAACGGCTTGGTCACATAGTCGTCGGCGCCCAGATTGAGGGCCGGGGCGGCGTCCATGTCTTCCGAGCGCGCGGTCAGCACGATGATCGGCACATTCGACCACTGACGGATGGTCTGGATGACCTCCTTGCCGTCGATATC
>NZ_JAIWNX010000111.1 GCF_020217185.1 Asticcacaulis sp. | reverse complement strand
GGGCAGGCCCAGATCGAGCAGGATCAGATCAGGCTTGACCGAAGCCGACAGGCGGATGGCCTGCTTACCGTTCTCGCTCTCGACGACCTTGAAATCGGCGACATCGAGGAAGATGTTCAGCATCTTGCGGATTTCGTCTTCGTCATCGACCACAAGAATGGTGTTCTTCTTTTCGATCATAAGGCGTCTCTCAGCAGGCAAGGGAGCATCAGGCCCCGCATTTACTATGGCCTTATGGGTAGCGTTCCGAAAATAAAAATTAAATGTGTGCGTCCGTAACGGTGTTTAAACAGCCGATAGCAAACTACACCGCGCGGCAATGCTGGGCGATATAGGCCTCGTGCGTCGGCAGGCCGTTTGCCGCCCGCCCGATAATGGTCCGCAGATTGGCCAGATAGTCCTGACGCGCGGCTTCGGGCACGGCGGCGACGAAGGGGTGCGCGGCGGCGGGGCGGACATTCTGCCCTACCATGACCTGAAGCCAGGCGGGAAGCTGAAACAGGTCGTTGGGGTTGGGCTGAATCAGGCCAGAGGCGCGGAACAGCGTCATCTTGTGCGCCAGCGCGTCCGGAATGGCCATGTGGCGCACCTGATCCCAGAAGGCTTCGCCGTGCCGTTCATTGGCGTGGTAGTGCAGGACGATAAAGTCGCGGATCAGCTCGAATTCCAGCGCGCTCTGACGGTTATATTCGGCCACCACAGCCGGGTCGAAACCGGCGTGCGGGAAGAGGGTGATCAGGCGCGCTATGCCCGACTGGATGAGGTGGATGGAGGTCGATTCCAGCGGCTCTATAAAGCCGGATGACAGGCCCAGCGCGATGACATTGCCGTTCCACTGAAGACGCCGCCGCCCGGTTTCAAAGCGAATCAGGCGCGGATCGGCCAGCGCCTGACCATCCAGCCGCGACAACAGGCGGGTGGCGGCCTCGTCTTCGGAGATATGGTCGCTGCAGAAGACGTAGCCATTGCCGGTGCGGTGCTGAAGCGGGATGCGCCACTGCCAGCCGGCTTCGCGGGCGATGGAGCGCGTATAGGGGGTAAGCGGCGAGACGCTTTCGCAAGGCACCGCCCAGGCGCGGTCGCACGGCAACAGGTGTCTCCAGCTTTCGAAGCCGGTTTTCAGCGCCCCTTCGATCAGCAGGCCGCGAAAGCCGGAACAGTCGATAAACAGATCGCCCTCGACCTGCTGGCCATCTTCAAGGCTGAGGCGCGTCACATGGCCCGTTTCGGCGTGCAGGGCGATGTCGCGGATACGCCCTTCGATGCGGCGCGCCCCCTTCGCTTCGGCCAGTCGGCGCAGATAGAGGGCGTAGAGCGAGGCGTCGAAATGATAGGCATAGGGCATGCCGGGCAGGGGCGTATTGGGGATCTGGTTCAGCGGTGCGAAACGGTTGGCGTAGGCGGCGCGTTCGTTCAGCGAATAGGCCCACAGATCGTCGTCCTGCCCGTCGAGATGCGCCTGAAGCCAGTAGTGGTGAAACGGCACCGAGCCCAGATCGCGCCCCAGCGTGCCAAAGGCGTGCATATAGCTGTGGCCTTCGTGCCGCCAGCCTTCAAAGGCGATGCCGAGCTTGATCGTACCCTTGGTTTCGCGCAGGAAGTCGTTTTCGTCGAGGCGTAAGAGGGCGTTGAAGTGCGCGATCATCGGGATGGTCGCTTCGCCGACGCCGACCGAGCCGATCTCTTCGGACTCGATCAGGGCGAGGCTGAGCTGTTCCCCCATGATCTGCGACAGGGCGGCGGCGGTCATCCATCCGGCCGTGCCGCCACCGGCAATAACGATGCGCTTGACTGTATCGACCATGCCTGTTCCCGGATAAAAAGGAGAGGGTGAAAACAAAACACCCGCCGAAGCGGGTGTCCAGTACCCGGTCAGAGCGGAAACGCTCCGACCGGGGAGGTTCTGAGCAATCAGAACTTGTAGTTGATACCGATGATGTAGCTCGAACCGTAGTCTTCGTACTTACGCACTTCGGCCGGGGTCGAGTAGTAGGTCATGAACGGCTCGTTGGTCAGGTTGTTGCCTTGCAGCAGGATGCTGAGGTCCTTCAACGGGCCGCTCTGGAAGGTGTAGGAGAGCTGCGCATCGACGATCGATTCGCCCTTCACCATGACCAGTTCGGCATTGTTCTGATAGTCGGGCACTTCACCCAGGAAGTCATCGCGCTTGCGCTGCGAGACGCGGGCCGAGAAGCCGTACTTTTCATAATAGACGGTGGTGTTTTCCACCTTCTCCGACAGGCCGGGGATGGGGATGGCCGTCGTGCCGTTCGGCTTGATCTCCGACTCGTTCTTGGTGAAGCTGTAGATCACCCCGAACCCGTCCAGCCACGGCGTAATCAGCTCACCCGGAATGGAGGCCGAGAATTCGAGGCCGCGGATATAGCCGCCGTCGCCGTTCAGCTTGGTCGAATAGATGCCCACGCGGTTGGTCTGGGCCGGGTGCGCCGGCAGGCCGGCCCCCAACTGGTTCGGATTGACCGCAAACTTCGTCGTGTCGCTGAAGTCATAGGTGGTGCGCGCGTCGAAGACGTAGGAGGTCAGGTCCTTCTTGAACAGGGCCAGCGCCACATAGCCCTTGCGACCGAAGTATTTTTCGATCGACAGGTCGTAAGAGGTCGCCCGCCACGGCTCCAGCGCCGGGTTACCGCCATTGGCCGTCCAGTAGTAGTTGGTGGTGCCGCCCGTGCCCGTAACCGTGGCGCAGGGATTGCGGCAGGTGTCGTAGCTGAAGCCCGCCGACATGTCCTCCATCTTCGGACGCGACAGCGTCTTGGCCGCGGCAAAGCGCAGTTGCGTGTTGTCGAAGATTTCCCAGCTCAGGTTCAGGCTGGGCAGGACGTCATTATAGTCGGTGCCGCCCGTGATGACCTGACCGTTGTCAGGCGACACTGTGCCGCCGGTATAGATGGAGGTCGCCGTCTGTTCGGCGTGCTGCTGCTGGACACCGATATTGCCCAGAAGCGGCTTGCCCAGCAGTTCGGTATTGATGTCGGCCATGAAGTACAGGGTGGTGACGGTTTCATCCACGGCCCAGGTGTTCTTGATGGCATTGGCCGCGACGTTGCGGCGGAAGGTATAGACGCCGTCGTTGTACATGCCGAGCGCATCATAGGAGATCATCCCCTTGATGCCGATGAAGTCGAGCGCCGTGGTGCCGCGACGATACTGTTCCGGCACGGCCATCGACATCGGGACCGGCGTGGCCGCCTTCGACAGGGTGAGCGTGCCTTCGTTGCCGACCTTCGACTTCGAACGTTCCGTGCGGTTGATGCCGAACGAGACTTTCGAGAACAGCGGGTTGTTGTCGAAGGTGCGCGTGGCGGCCAGACGGATGATGTCCAGTTCGTCCACAATCGTCGGGTTCTTCAGGTAACCGGCCTGCGTACCGCCGCCCCAGCCGCGCGGGTCGGTCAGGAAGATGGTGCTGTAATTGGTGTAGTCGAGCGCCGAGGTGATGGTGGCGCCTTGCTGACCCGACTGCTTGATGGTCACGGTGTCGAGCGCCCCCGAACCGTCAAGGCCCGTACCGGCGGTGGTTTCCAGAATCAGGTCCGTGCGATCGACCTTGGCGTGCGACAGGTCGGCTTCGAGCAGCCAGTTGTCGCTGAGGCGATAGCGGGTGTTCCAGCCGATATTGTCGAGCGTGGCTTCGCGCTGCGTGACGTAGTTGCCGAGCACCGTCTTGATGCCGGAGAAGGTGGCGCTGTTCACCAGACCGTTGGAAGCGGTGTAGGAGACGAGGCGCGTCTGACCATCCCAGCCCGGCGGCACGGCGGCCCCGGCGCAGCCCGTCGGGCAGGCGGAGGAGCCTGAGTTATTGGCCGGGTTGAACAGCGGGAATTCGATGCGCGAACGCAGTTGCGTCTCGTTGAACTCCGAATGGTAGGCATCGACGGTCATGTGCAGACGGTCGTTCGGCTTCCATTCCAGCACGGCCATCAGGCCGTCGCGGTCGAGGTTGGACGAGGCGACTTCGGGCTTGGCACCGTCGATAATGGTGTTGTTGGTGCCGTAGAAGTTACGCGTATAGCCCCAGGCTTCCCACTTTTGCAGTTGCGACGGCGAAGAGGTCGAGGCGTAGCCGATGGCCACACCCAAAGTCTTGTTGAAGAACTGGTCGATGTAGGTGACGGCGTAGCGGTTGCCGGTATTGCTCGACCCGCCGATAAAGGCGTCGTTGGAGTTTTGCTCGCGGCGATAGTTGAGCGCGACGACCTGCTTGCCGAACGACAGCGGGCGCACGGTGCGCAGATCGGCGGTGCCGGCGATGCCTTGCGTCGGCATGGAGGCGTTCGGCGTCTTGTACACCAGAACCTGAGAGATCAGCTCCGACGGATACTGGTCGAATTCGACGCCACGGCCGTCATTGGTCGAAACCTGTTCGCGGCCATTGAGCGTGGTGACAGTGAAGTCCGGCCCCAGACCGCGCACGCTCAGCGACTGGGCGCGGCCATTGGTGCGTTGCGCCGCGATGCCGGGCAGGCGGGCGATGGATTCGGCAATCGACTGATCCGGCAGCTTGCCAATGTCTTCGGCCGAGACGGCTTCGACGATGGAGGTCGAATTACGCTTGGCGGAAATGGCGTCCTGGATGCCGCGGCGGATACCTGTGACCACCACCTCGGTGACGCCATCGTCAGCCTGTTTCGCGGCGGTGTCCTGCGCCATGACGGGCGCCGACAGGGCCAGCGAGGTGACGAGCGCGATGCCCGCTCCGCTGCAGAGCAAGGTGGCGCGGCGGAAAGTGCCGTGTCCGGTTTTCATGATGTAGAGCCTTCCTGACTGTCTCTTATGGATCGCAAACTCTTCTGGTTCGCGTGGCAACACTCTGGTCCCTGTAGCTTCTCAATAACCGGCCTCTGTCGGGCCGTGTCCGGGGTCTATGATACGGAGTTAATGTTTTTGCAACTGAGTGAAAATATTGCCCCGGATTTCCTGTACGCTTTGAGGTTGCTTGTGGCTCTGATGTAACGTTTTGCGCGCAATTGTGCGACAATAGGGCGGATTCAGTCACTTTTTCTCGCATTTGCGAGGTAAATATCTCGCAATCTCGGATCATACCAAGGGTACTGTTTTTGCAATTTAATGCAAAAATTTACAAAATTATGCAAATTTTACGATAGCGCTAACATCTGACCCTGGGTCAATCTGAGGGGTCTACCCGCCGCAGGATTCGCGCACGACCAGTTCGGTCGAAAGACGCTCGGACAGCATTTCGCCCTCATTGAGCGACCCCAGCAGTTTCGACACCATCAGCCGGCCGGCGCGCGCCAGTTCCTGCGATATGGTGGTCAGCATGGGATGGGCATAGGCGGCGAGCTGGATATTGTCGTAACCCACGACCGAGACGTCCTGCGGCACGTTGCGCCCGCCGCGCGTCAGCCCCTTGATGGCCCCCAGCGCAATGATGTCTGAGGCGGCGAAGATGCCGTCAAAGTCTATGCCCTTGTACAGGAGGTGGGTGACGGCGGCCTGCGCCGACTCCATCTCGAAGTGACAGGGCACGATCAGTTGCGGGTCGAAGTCGAGCCCGGCGGCGTTCAGGGCGTTGAGATAGCCCTGATAGCGCTGCTTCATTTCCGGGGCTTCGCCGACATCGCCCAGATAGGCGATGCGCCGCCGCCCCAGCCGCGCCAGATGTGCCGTGGCGCGCGCCCCGCCGTGCAGATTGTCCGAACCGACGCTGCAATAGGTCTGACCGGCGATTTCCGCCCCCCAGACGATGAAGTTGCGGTGCGACTTCATCAGATGGTTGAAGCGTTCGTGCAGGTAGGACTGCCCCAGAAAGATCACCCCGTCGGCGCGGATATTGTGCATCAGGGACGTCAGGTCGTGCTGGTTCTTGGGCGTCAGGTGCGACAGCAGCAGGTCGCAGCCCATGTCGCGCGCCGCTTCGCCGACATCGGAGATCATTTCCAGATAGAAGGGATCAGAGAAGCGCCCTTCGCGCCCGTGCGGCGGTGGGATGACGATGGCGATGGTGGCATTGGCACCGGACATCGGCACAGGCGCTTCGGCATCGCCGAAATAGTTGTGCTCGCGCGCAATCGACCAGATGCGCCGCTTGGTGACGCGGTTGACCGACGGCGAATCGGACAGGGCACGCGACACGGTAGCCACCGACACGCCGGCGATGCGGGCTATATCCTGAAGGCGGGGGCGGGGCGACACGATGCGATAATCCTTTGCGAATACCGCTTGCTTAATCGCCCTTGTGGCAAATGCAAAGTGTATTCAATGTCAGGGTGTGGGGATAAGGGTGTCCATGGGCGTCATGTAGGCCCAGCGCACGCGGTCGTAATAGGCGCCGTTTTCGGCCTGTATCGTATTGACGCCGGGATTGAGCGGCACGCTTTTGAAGATCACCACGCCATTGACGGCGTTTTGCGTCGCCAGCTTGGCACCATTAACTGTCAGGGTGATCTGCGGCTGATTGGTGTAGATCTTCACATCGGCGCGCGGCTCAGAGCGCTGATTGAAGCGGCGCGAGGTGATATAGACCACCGGGGCCTTCGACCACTGCGCCTTGTAGAACCAGAAGGCGTCCTTGCGCGTTTTGCGGTCATAGGTGACCAGGCCCTTGTCGTTGATGCCCGACTGCTCGCCTTCGTTGCGCCCGTCCGAGGCCGCGTCGAACATCTGCCACACGAACCGGCCCCAGATGAAGGGGCGGGCCTTCAGCATGGCCCAGTTGGTTTCGTGATACAGCGCCTGATACTGTTCGGGATGCCAGCCGGAGGCGGGCACGACCGCGCCGGGGGTGTCGTCCTGATGGGCGACGCTGCCGCCCGCGCCGTATTCGGTGACGGCGAAGGGCTTGGTCGGGAAGCGCTTGTGATAGGCGTCCGCCCAGTCGCCCAGCGTGCCCTTCTGTTCCGGATACCAGCCGAAATAGCGGTTGAAGCCGAGCTGATCGGTGACGAGGGCGCGGGCATCGTCGTCGGCGACGCAGCAATGGGCGTAGATCGTCGCCCGCGTCGGGTCTTCGGTTTTACTCACGGTATTCAGTTCGCGGAACAGACCGGCTATGGCCGCGGTTTCGCCGTGCAGTTCGTTGCCCAGCCCCCAGGCGATCACCGAGGGGTGGTTGAGGTTCTGCCGGATCAGTTCGCGCAGTTGCTGCGCCGCATTGGCGCGGATCGCTTCGGTCACCACAGGCAGGTGGCCGACCAGCGGAATCTCGGTGAGGACCAGAAGCCCGCGCCGGTCGGCCTCTTCATAGGCCGTTTCGGCGTGCGGATAGTGGACCAGTCGCACGGCTGTCGCCCCCATCTCGTCGATGAGGTTGAAGTCTTCGACAATATCGGCCGGGGTGATCGCCCCGCCCTTACCCGCGCGGCTGGCGTGCAGGTTGACGCCATTGACCTCATAGGGCTGGCCATTGAGTAAAAGCCCCTTTTGCGCATCGAAACGCACGGAACGGATGCCGAAGGCGACCGAATTGCGGTCCAGCGTGGCGCGGTCGTCGCTGATTTCGGTCACCGCCGAATAAAGGTAGGGGTCTTTTCGCCCGTTCCACAGGCGCGGCGCTCGCAGTTCGCCTTTCAGGTCAGCCGTGGCCGTGCCGTTGGCGGCGACGTTGACGGCCTTGGAAACGCTCAAGACCGGTGTGCCCGACGCATCGAAAATGCGCGTCTGCACGATCAGGCGCGCCGCCTGAGCACGATGGTTGCGCAGGCCGACGCGGATATTCAGGGTCGCGCTTTGGGTGGACACGGTGGGCGTGGTGACGGCGACGGCGGATGAGCCGTGATCGAGCCAGTCGAACCCGGCTTCGCGCGCTTCGATCAGCGACACGCCGCGATAGAGCCCGCCATACACGGTGAAATCCCCACCCGGCGGCGCGATATGCGGCCAGACGGCGTTGGACACGCGCACGGCGATCACATTGCGCCCGGCGGTGACGTAAGGCGAAACATCAAACCGGAAGGTGGCGTAACCGCCTTCGTGCCGCCCGACGAAGGTGCCGTTGACGAACACGTCACTGACCAGCGCCGCGCCGTCGAATTGCAGATAGAGCCGCTTGCTGGCGGGCAGGGCCTTCAGGTCGATGGCTTTGCGATACCACATGGTGCCGCGGTAATAGTCGCTTTTGCCCGCCGTCGGGCCGTCTTCGCCATCGCCGGCATTGGCCGTGTGGGGCAGGGTGGCCACGCGCCACGCGCTGTCGTCAAAGGCGGGGGCTTCGGCGCCTTTGGCATCGGCCCTCAGAAAGCGCCAGCCCGTATCGAGCGAGGCCGTGGCGTGAATCTGTGCGGTAGCGGGCAGGGCGATGCTGATACAGGCTAGCAGGGCGAAGATCAGGGCGCGGGGGAGGCTCATCCTTGGCGTATCCTCTTTTTAGATATGATACCCGTCGTCATTGGAAATGACGACGGGTATGCGTTTCGCGAATGTCTCGTGCCTGTGATGCACAAGAGACATTCGCGAGTTTTCAATGGCCGGATGCGTTCAGCATCTTCGGCCGTTGCTATAATCACCCTAACGGCTTTCCAACGGTCGATTATGCAGGCAATATGGCTGCAAATAAGACCGTGCGGGTTTATCCGTCCGGATCATCTTTGGGGAGTGTGTTGCATGATTCGTTCGCTTGTTGTCGCGGCCTGTGTGAGTCTGGCCGCCGCGCCGGTGACGGCGCTCGCCTGTGCGCCGGACGCTTTGGGGACATCACGGACGCTGGTTTTAAAGCGCGAAGGGGCCGCCTACGGCACGGCGCAGCACGGGGCCTTGCCCTTGCAGCCGGGCGAGGTGGTGCTGACCTTCGATGACGGGCCGCGCACCGAATCGACACCCCCGGTGCTCAAGGCGCTGGCCGATCAGTGCGTGAAGGCGACCTTTTTCATGGTCGGCGACAATATGGCCAAACACCCCGATCTGGCGCGTCAGGTGGCGGCGGGCGGCCATTCGACGGCCATGCACAGCCTGACGCACCTCAACATGACGCAACTGAGCCCCGACGCGCAGGCAGCCGATCTGAAAACGACGCAGGACATTTACGCCGCGACCTTCGGCCACGCCGCCCCGGCCTATCGCTTTCCGTTTTTGGGCGAAAGCCCGACCCTGATGGAGGCGCTGAAAGCCCAAAAGATCACGGTGATGTCGGTCGATCTGGGCATTGACGACTGGCTGCCAGATCAGACGCCGGACATGCTCACGGCGCGTTTGCTGGAACGCCTAAAGGGCAAGGGCGGCGGCATTATTCTGATGCACGACGGTCAGGACAGCACGGCGGCGGCCCTGCCGCAGATGCTGAAAGCGCTGAAAGCCAATGGCTATAAGGTGGTGCATATCGAGTGGGAAAAATAGTCGGTCAGAGGGCTTGCTAAAAATGTTATAAAGTAACATGTGAGTTGGGCTATCTTTTTCGTCGCCCCTTGCAAAGAGTTACGGTATAACATATGTCTGAAGCCCGATCTTGCTCCGAAGCTGCGAAGCCCCCGCCCCCTATGACCACCGCGCCCGACCCCAAGCCGAATTCGTGGATGGATGCCACCGCCATTGGCCTGTCGGGCCTGTGTCTGGCGCACTGTCTGCTGCTGCCGTTTGCCGTGGCGGCCCTGCCGGTGCTGGGTCAGGTGGCGGGCGACCATCTGGTGCATCAGGTGCTGATCCTGATGGCCGCGCCGCTGAGCATCTGGGCGCTGCACCGCACGGGCGGTTGGAAAAAGCCGCTGGTGGCCGCTTTGGCGGTTATTGGTCTGGGCCTTCTGGCGGCGGCGGCCTTTGTGCCGGTGGTGGCTGCGCATGAAACCCTGATCAGCATTATCGGCGCGGTGTTTGTCGCCGGGGCGCACTATCTCAATTCGCGCCTGCATCGCCGGGGCCATAAGCACGCCTGAGCCTTTTTAAGCCCGGCATTTTCCCTCATGACGGTTGACTGAGCCGCCTGACGCTTTAAGAGGGGCGGCGGTTACATTTTGTACGGATTGCCCCGATGCTGCGTCACATCGTCATGTTCAGTTGCAAGGATAGCGCCGATCGCGACCGCATCCGTCAG
>NZ_JAIWNX010000110.1 GCF_020217185.1 Asticcacaulis sp. | reverse complement strand
GGCCTGTCCCTGCTGACGCAGATCCCGCACGCCCAGAAGCTGGAGGTCGCCTTTAATGAAAAGGTCGATCAGCTCGGCAACGATATCGAAGTCGTGGTCTATGGCGAATTTGCCGATGTGACGGCCTTGCGCGCCTATAAGGACCATCCGCTGTATCAGCAGTCGATTGATATTGTGCGCCCCTTGCGTGAGTTGCGCGTAGCGGCGGACTACACGGTCGAAGCGGCGGCCACCACGGCGTTGTAGAACGAGATGATTTTAGGTGGAAACGGCATAGCGCCATAGCACCTCCCCTGATTTCAGGGGAGGGTGGCGCGTAGCGCCGGGTGGGGTTAAAGCCGTGGTGTTAACCCCACCGTCTTTGACGCCTGAGCGGCGTCAAATCCCATCGCTTGCGAAAGCTATACTTTCGCTGCGCTATACCCCTGAAATCAGGGGAGGCGCTTGTTTGATGTTTCCATCAAAAGTCCTAACGTCTAAAAACACGTTTCCCCTTTTTACTGAGCTGCTTTAATCTCCTTCCAAAACATAAGGGAGGATGATCATGCGCGCCTGTTTTGTCGCCCAAATGCTGGCCTGTGTAGTCGCGGTTTTGAGCCTGTCGCCCGCGCTGGCGGCAGAAACGATCCCTCAAAAGGCGGGTGTCGTTATCCCCCTGTGGGACAAGGGCGCACCGGGCTTTGAGGCCTTGCGCGACGTGCCCGAAACATCCGGCGACTGGTGGGTGCGGGGCGTCAATAATCCGTCCCTGACCGTGTTTCGTGCTGACCCCGCCCGCAACAGCGGCACGGCCATCATCGTCCTGCCGGGCGGGGGGCACGAAAACCTCGTCTTCAATTCCGAAGGGCTGAAACCGTCGCGCTTTCTTCAGGTGCAAGGCGTGACGGCCTTTGCGCTGAAATACCGACTGGGGCGCGAAAGTGATAACCCGAAAGCGGATTATGACATCGCCATCCACGGCGCGGCAGATCTGAGGCGGGCCGTGCGCTGGGTGCGCGCCCACGCCGCCGAATATGGTATCAAACGCATCGGTGTGATGGCCTTTTCCGCCGGGGGCGAGCTGGTGCACATGACGGCCTTTGCGGGGTTTGACGGGGAAGCAACGGCGGCCGACCCGGTGGATCGCCTGAGTGCGCGTCCGGACTTTATCATCGAGGTCTATCCGGGGCCTTTGGGCGTGCCGGAGCGCTTTGAGACGGCACCACCCCCGGCCTTCTTCCTGACGGCGCACGATGATCGCGGGCCGGTGGCGGTGCTGGACCGTCTGTCGCGGCTCTATGCGGCCTGGCCGGACGTGCCGGTCGAAACGCACATACTGGCGGCCGGTGGTCATGCCTTCAATATGGGCGAGCGCTCGAACCTGCGCGCGGTCAAGGACTGGCCCGCGCGGTTGTCGGACTGGCTGATCGACAGGGGCTATGTCACCGTGCCATAATTGGGCCGCGCGCCGATGCTATCGGCATCCCTCATTAACCGGGGAGTTTCATGAGCCTTGTGCGTCACGCGACCGCGATAGGGATGGGCCTGACGGGGCTGCTGATGGGCGTTGCTGCGGCGCAGACGGCCTCTCAATCGCCTGAACCGACGACCGAAGCGAGGCCGCTGAGCGCCGCCGAGGCCAGCGAATGCCGCGCCATTGCCGAAGTGCTGCGCGATCGTCAGTACGACATCATGGACAGCCTGATCGTGCGTATCGAACGCTCACCCAACCTTTCGACCGAGGGGCTGGAGGCTGCTAAAAAGTCGCTCAGCGAAGCCGATGCGGCCATCAAGATCGCCGAAGGTCACACCGAACGCTTTGTCTTCGCCGCTGTGGCGACCCCCGCCGTCAAGACAGAGTTAGGCAAGGTGGACAGCGACACCCTGACGCCGCGCCTGAATGATTGCCTGAAACGGATGCCGCTGAAAAACTAGAGTAGGATGATTTTAGGTGGAAACGGCTTCGCGCTTTAGCACCTCCCCTGATTTGGCTTCGCCGAACTTCGTTTCAGGGGAGCCGGGCGGCCGGTGCCGGTGGCCCGAAGGGCCGGGTGGGGTTAAAGCAGCGGTATTTAATCCCACCGTCTTTGACGCCTGAGCGGCGTCAAATCCACCTCCCCTGAAATCAGAGGAGGAGCTGGAAACACGTTTCCACCTAAAATCCTCTTCGCCCTAACACTCCACCACATTGACGGCCAGGCCGCCTTGCGAGGTTTCCTTGTACTTCGACGACATGTCGAGGCCGGTCTGGCGCATGGTTTCGATCACCTGATCCAGCGTCACCTTGTGCGGGCCTTCGTCGCGCAGGGAGAGGCGCGCGGCATTGGCGGCCTTCACCGCGCCGATGGCGTTGCGTTCGATGCACGGGATCTGCACCAGCCCGCCGACCGGATCGCAGGTCAGGCCCAGATTGTGCTCCATGCCGATTTCGGCGGCGTGCTCGATCTGAGGGGCGCTGCCGCCCCAGACGGCGCTGAGGCCCGCCGCCCCCATCGAACAGGCGACGCCGACCTCGCCCTGACACCCCATCTCGGCTCCGGACAGCGAAGCGCGCTGCTTATAGATCATGCCGATCCCGGCGGCGGTGAGCAGAAAGCGCCCGATCTTGCCGTCCGAGCGCGTGTCGGCCTCGCTCCAGCCCTCAAAGGCGCAGTAGTAGCGGATCAGAGCCGGGATAATGCCCGCTGCGCCATTGGTGGGGGCCGTGACGACGCGCCCGCCGGCGGCATTTTCTTCATTGATGGCCATGGCAAAGACGTTCAGCCAGTCGAAAAGGCGCTCGGATTCCTGATTGTGCGCTTCGGTTTTCAGCGTCTCAAACAGGCGCGGCGCGCGGCGCTGAACGCTGAGGCCACCCGGCAGGATGCCACTGGTTTTCAGACCGCGGTTGATGCCTGAATCCATCACCTCCCAGATGCGTTTCAACCCGGCATCGGTTTCGGCGCGCGGGCGGCGGGCGTCTTCATTGGCCAGCACAACGTCATAGATGTTGAGATTATGTTGCGCACACAGGTGCAGCAATTCGGCCCCCGAAGTTAAGGGTAAGGCCGCCTTCTGACCCACACTGATGCGGTCGTTTTGCGCCGGAGCCGACAGTTGCGCCGCTGAGGCGATAAAGCCGCCACCGGTCGAATAGAGGGTGCGCTCAAACACTTCGACACCCGCCGCATCGTACAGGCGCACGCTCATGCCATTGGGGTGCAGGCGCGGCGTGATGTCGCCGCGAAAGTCGATATCGCGGCGGTAATCAAAGCCAATCGTCGGGCCGCCAAACAGCGAAATCTCTGGGGCGGTTTTCAGCGCTTCATAGGTGGCATCGGCCCAGTCGGGATCGACCTGATCCGGCTCGGCTCCCAACAGTCCCAGCACCGCCGCCTTGTCCGAGCCGTGGCCAATGCCGGTCAGGGCCAGTGAGCCCTGAAGCTCCACGCGCACGCGCGCCGCCTGATCGAGCACCCCCGCCGTCTTCGCCTCGGTCAGGGCGCGGCGCGTAATGCGCATCGGCCCCACCGTGTGCGAGGAGGAGGGGCCAATGCCGATCTTGAACATATCGAGGACGGAAAGCATGGGGAAACTCGATGCAGATGTAACTTCGTTGCGGCTTAACACGGTTTGGCCTGCCGCAACATCCTGATTGTGCGATGGGCAAACCCCGTTATAGAAGAGGGAAGGGAGGCCATGCATGACCCAGTTGTATGAGATCGGACAGGGACCGGAAGCCTTGGGGCCGCAAAAGCCCCTGTTTGGCGACGACCGGACGCTGATGCGTGCCGGGCTGATCATCGGCGCGGTGATCTTTGCGTGGAAGCTCTATATCGCGATGACGGCCAATGTCATCTGGGAAGAGGGGCACTTCGCCGTTTCCGGCCTCTACCCGGAACTGGGCTATCCCGATATCCCTGCTGGTTTTCCGCTGCTGTCGCGGCTGGTGACACTGGTCTTCGGCATGGAGGTCCTGCCGCTGCGGGTGCTGTCGCTGCTGATCGCCACCGCCATACCCTTTGCCATCTGGTTTATGGCCAAGCCGGTCGTCCCGGCGCGTCAGGCCATCTGGGCCGCCATCCTGTCGCTGCTGATCCCGCCGCTGTCGATGTCGGGGACCATCTTCTATCCGGAAGGGCTGTTGCAACTGCTGCTGGCCCTGATGCTGGGCTGCCTGATCCGCGCCTTCAAGACCGATGAGTGGAAGTGGTGGCTTTTGACCGGCCTGTGCGGGGCGCTGGGCCTGTTTGTGCACTTCCGCTTCCTGTTTCCCGGCGCGGGGATTGTGCTGTTTGCCCTGCTGACGCCGGCCGGGCGGCAGTTGTGGACGCGGCCCAAATTCTGGACGACCGGGGGCGTGGCGGCGCTTGGGCTTCTGCCGTCTCTGCTCTACAACGCCTTTAACGACTGGCCTGCCATCGCCTTCCACGTCACCAACCGGCCTGTGTGGCGGCCGGAACTAAAGCTGATGACGGCCTTTCTCAATCAGCAGATCGGGCTGGTGTCGCCGGTGTTTTTTGTCGGCCTGATCTTTGCGGCCAAGACGCTGTGCTGGGATAAGCGGCGCACGCCTCTGGCGCTTCTGGGCATTGTCGGCGCATTTATCTTCGGCTTCTATTTCATTCAGTCACCCGCCAATGCGCAGATCATGCCGCACTGGCCGTTTCTGGCCTATGTACCGCTTGTGGTGGGGCTGCCCGCCGTGCTGATCCGCTTTGTGGATGGGGCTAAAACGATGGGCGCGCGCCGTCTGCGTCAGGGCGTGCTGGCGCTGGGCCCGGTTCTGGCGCTGGGCGTCGGCATCGGTATCACCGTCTATGAATACGCCTGGGCCCATACCGAAAAGCTGCCGTGGCAATGGAAGCAGATCAACTTCATGCGCAACGAAAACTGGACCGTGCTGCACCCGACCCTGATCGAGGCCGAGGCGCTGGCGCGGCAGCAGTTCGGCCCCGAAGTCGCCGTGGCGGTGTCGGGCCACGTCCCGGCGGTGCGTCTGGAATTCCCCAACAGACCGACGCGCACCTTCTATACGCTGGGCGAGCCCTATGACCGCTTTTCGCGCTTCGGCACGGCGCGTCAGACCTGGGGGCTGGGCCTGAGCGACCTGATCAAGACGCAGGCGGGCAAGGGTGTGGTGCTGGTCCTGCCCGACCCTAGCTATCTCTACCATCAGCCGGAGGAGCTAAGTTTCCGCCGCGACCTGTGTCAGCGCTTTGACGACCTGATGCTGTATAAGCGCGTCGAGCTGCCGCCGGGGCGCAATGTGGTGGCGTTTTACACCGGCCGCCTGCGTAAGGACGCCGTGAAGTCGCCGCCCGCGCCGTGTGCCCTGTTGCCGGAGCTTTATATCGCGCAACCGCCGCGTGGGCAGTTCCTTGAAGCCACGGCGCAGACCAACTATTTCGGTATCGCCGCCGATGCTCAGGGCGTGACCCGCGTCGATATTCTGATCGATGGCAAGCCGGTGACGCAGGCCCATTACGGCCTTGATCCGGAAGGCTTCAAGACGCCCGACGCCCTGCGCTACGACCCAAACTGGCCGAAGCTGCAATTCGATTTCAAGCTGGATAAGGCCGGGCTGACACCGGGGCCGCACACCCTGTCTCTGCGCGCCACGCGGACCGACGGCACCACGGTCGAAGGGGCGGAAAAGACCCTCTATATTAAGAAATAGCCGCCGCTCCCGAAGCGGGCTATGCTGCGCAAAAAAAGGGAGGCTCCGCGTGGGGGTAAAACGGCCAACATCCTTTGACATAGCGGCGCTGGCCGGCGTTTCGCAGGCCACCGTATCGCGCGCGCTCAGCCAGTCACCGGCGGTGTCCGAAGAGGTGCGAAAGCGCGTCTTTGAGGCGGCGCAGCAGCTCAACTACACGGTCGATGTCAATGCGCGCAAACTGCGCTCAAAGAAGATCAACACCATTGCCGTGCTGATTTCCGAAGACCTCGATCAGGACAATCCGATCAACCCGTTTTTTGTGCCGCTCTTGGGGGCCATCCTCAAATATGCCGGGCAGAGGGGCTATGACGTCCTCACCTCGCTGCAACAGCAAAGCGCAAGCTGGAGCAATGATTATGGCTTTGCGCGGCGCGCCGATGGCCTGATCCTGCTGGGCTATAAGGACTATGACGACTATGTGCGCAAGGCCGAGGGCTTAAGCGATATCGGCGAACCGTGGGTCGTCTGGGGGCTGGTGCAGCCGGGGGCGGGGCACAGTGTGGGATCTGATAATGAACAGGGTGCCTATGAGGCCGTGTCGCACCTGATCCGGCTGGGGCGGCGGCGCATCGCCTTTCTGGGCGAGGCCTCATCCAGCCATCCGGAGTTTCGCGACCGCTATGACGGCTATGCGCGGGCGCTGCGCGAAAACGGCCTGAGTCTGGACGCCGATCTGATGGCCGACTGCTTTATCTCGCGCGAAGACGGGGCGGCGGCGGTGGCGCGGCTCATGCAGCGCGGGGCAGAGTTTGACGCGGTGTTTGCCACGGCGGACCTGCCGGCCATCGGGGCCATGCAGGCCTTGCAGAAGCAGGGAAGGCGCGTGCCGCAGGATGTGTCGGTGATCGGCTTTGATGACCTGTGGGCGGCGGCCTGCACCACCCCGGCGCTTTCGACCGTGCGGCAGGATACGACGGCAGCGGCTCGCGCGCTGGTCGATGCGCTGGATCGCATGATCGCCAATGCGCCGGTTGAGCCGGTGCGCGTGCCGACGCGGCTGATCATCCGCGAAAGCTGTGGCGGATAGGTAAAAAATAACCCCGTGCGACGGGAGACGCGCAGCGGGGTTAAAAGGTCAGGTTTGAGAAGAAACCATTCCAGGGCTGAAATGGCGGTTCCGCCGCGTTGCCACGGGCAGAAGGGGTATCAGGGGGGAGTCGTTGTGTGGTTATCCCTGTAAAATCGTTTGACCGGAAACTAGGTTGTGGGGCGCACAGCGGCAATCTGAATACGTATTCAACGCGAGCCGCGCCGTTCTGAATACGTATGCACGCACCCTTGGCAGGGCGGTGTGCTAACCACAGGACAAACGCCGACAGCGATAAAACACAGGGAGACAGACGATGACAGTTCGCGCAAAGCGCTTTAGCTTCGGTACGCCAGTTTTGATGGGGCTTGCCATGACGCTTACCGCTACGACCGCAACGATCGGCTGGGCCCCGCCCGCCGTGGCCGCCGCCGAAACGCTCGATGCGGCCTATAGTCAGGCGACGGGGCTGGCGGTCATCGCCACCGCTGAGTCGCCCAATAAGGTCCTGTCGGTCAAGGTCTTGCTCGATAATGACGGACGTCTGTCCTATGCCGTATCGCGCAAGGGCCATGAGATTATCGCGCCGTCGCGGCTGGGCTTCATTCTGGCCGATCAGCCCAAGCTGGACCGCAATTTCACGGTCGAAAAGACCGCCACCTCGGCCTTTGACGCGACGTGGGAGCAGTCGTGGGGCGAATGGCAGACCATCCGCGATACGCACACCGAACTGCGCGTCGATGTGGTGCAGACAAAGTACGACAATCGCCGCATGACGGTGGTGTTCCGCCTGTTCGACGACGGCTTCGGCTTCCGCTATGAATTCCCCGATCAGCCGCAACTGAAGACGCTGAAAATCACCGACGAACTGACCGAGTTTGCCGTCAGCGACAAGGCGACCGCCTACTGGAACGTCGCCGGCGAATGGAACCGCGAAGAATATATCATCCAGAAGACGCCGCTGGCCGAAGTGTCTGAGGCTCAGACGCCGATGACGCTGAAGACCGACTCCGGCCTCTATATGAGCTTCCATGAGGCGGCCCTGATCGACTATGCGGCCATCTGGATGCGTCGCGTCGATGGGCAGCGCCTGAAGACGCGGCTGGCCCCGTCGTCCATCGGCCCCAATGTGGTGCGCGACGCGCCCTTCCCGACGCCGTGGCGCATGGTGATCGTGACCGATAACGCGCCGGACCTTTATCACTCACACATCCTGCTTAACCTCAATGAGCCGAACAAGCTGGGCGATGTGAGTTGGGTCAAGCCGTTCAAATATGTCGGCATCTGGTGGGATATGCACCTCGGTACCAAGACCTGGGAAGCCGGGCCGAAGCACGGGGCGACGACCGAATACACCAAGAAATACATCGACTTTGCGGCCAAGCACGGTTTCCGTGGGGTGCTGGTCGAAGGGTGGAATAAGGGCTGGGAAGACTGGTTCGCCACCGGCGACCTGTTCAGCTTTACCGAGGCCTATCCCGATTTCGACCTGCCCGCCCTGTCGGCCTATGCCAAGAAGAAGGGCGTCCATATTGTGGGCCACCACGAAACGGGCGGCAATGCGGCCCATTATGAACCGCAGATGGACGCAGGCTTTGCCCTCTATCAGCAGAACGGCGTCGATGCGGTGAAGACCGGCTATGTCGCCGATGCGGGCGGCGCCAAGGTGATGGGGGCGGACGGCAAGCCCTACTACACCTGGAACGACTCGCAGGACATGGTGCGCCACTTCCAGAAGGTGACCGAGACGGCGGCGAAGTATCATATCGCCATCAATACGCATGAGCCGATCAAGGATACGGGCCTGCGCCGCACCTACCCCAACTGGGTGTCGCGCGAAGGTCAGCGCGGCATGGAATATAACGCCTGGGGCAATCCGCCCAACCCGCCGGAGCACGAGGCCAGTCTGGTCTTCACGCGAATGCTGTCCGGTCCGATGGACTTCACGCCGGGCGTCCTCAGCCTTCAGGGCAATGGCAAGCCGATCTATTCGACCAAGGCCAAGCAACTGGCCCTCTATGTGGTGCTCTATTCGCCGATCCACATGGCCGCTGACCTGATCGAAAACTACGAAAAGGAGATGCCGGCGTTTCAGTTCATCAAGGACGTGCCGACCGACTGGGCCGATACAAAGATGCTGAACGGCGAGCCGGGCGACTACGCCACGCTGGTGCGCCTCGATAAGCACAGCCGCGACTGGTATCTGGGGGCGGTGACGGACGAACAGGCGCGCAGCCTCGACATCGCGCTCGATTTCCTGACGCCGGGCAAGACCTATGAGGCGCAAATCTATCGCGACGGCGACGATGCCGATTACCGCACAGACGCCCGCCATTCGATGCAGATCGAAAAGCGCAAGGTGACCGCCAAAGACCGCCTGACGCTGAAACTGGCGCCCGGCGGCGGTCAGGCCATCCGTTTCAAGGCGCTGTGACCATGCGCGCTTTTGCTGCGATCCTCGCCACCCTGCTCCTCGCTATACCGGTGGGGGCAGGGGCCGCCGATCCTGTGCCGACGCACAGCGTCAGCGCCACCGCCGATGTGCCGCACGGCCGGCTCGATAAGTATGAGGCCTTCCCGTCGCGTTTTGTCAGTGCGCGCCATGTCTGGGTATGGGTGCCCGAAGGTTATGACCCCAAGGGGCCGCGCCTGCCGGTCATCTATATGCACGACGGGCAGAACCTGTTTGAGACGTCCACTGCCTATGGCGGCAAGGAGTGGGGCATAGACGAGGCCCTCAGCGCCATGGGCCAGAAGGCCATCGTCGTGGGGGTATGGAATTCGCCCACGCGCTATGCCGACTATTTCCCGCAAAAGCTGGCGGCCTTTCTGCCCGCCGATATGCAGGCGCAGGTGATGACTATGGCCAAAGGGCCGCTCAGGGCCGACGACTATCTGCGTTTTCTGGTCGAAGAGGTGAAGCCCTTTATCGACCGCACCTATCGCACGCGCCCCGATGCCGCCCATACCGGCATTATGGGCTCCAGCATGGGCGGGCTGATCTCGCTCTATGCGCTGGGCGAATACCCGCAGGTGTTCGGGCGCGCGGCCTGCGTGTCGATCCACTGGCCGCTGATGGCCCCGCCCGCGACGCCGGAAGCGCGCGAGGCGGCGGCGGATGCCGCGGTGCAGGCATGGGAGGCGTGGTTCAGCACGGCGAATTTCGACCCGAAGCGTCAGCGGCTCTATATGGACCACGGCACGCGCGACCTCGATGCCAACTACCGGCCCTATAGCCTGAAGATGGAAGCGGTTCTGCCGCGTTATGGCTGGGTCGAAGGGCGCAACTGGCG
>NZ_JAIWNX010000109.1 GCF_020217185.1 Asticcacaulis sp. | reverse complement strand
CAGTTCGGTGTTCGAAGGCACGACGCACAACGAAGCCGACTGGCGCGCGCGGGTGGATATTCCGCTGGGTTTCCTGCTGGCGCAGTGAAATGATAACTATAGTTGACAAATTGGGGGGTTATAGTTATTGTAACCGACCGAGGGGCGTAATCCGTCCCTCCCATTCGGTGAATGGGGTCGTTAACATGATCACGCACTACATTCTGGATAACGAATGTTCCCATGTTCACGCTCCATCGCACTGAACGTTTCGACAAATGGCTTGTTACGCTGAAAGACCGTCTCGGCGCAGCGCAGATACTGCGCCGTATAAAACGACTGGAAAGCGGGCATTTCGGTGACGTCAAAACCATAGGCGATGGCGTCAGTGAATTGCGTATCCATAGCGGCCCCGGCTACAGGGTCTATTATTGTCAACGCGGCACGCAGATCATCCTGCTGCTCTGCGGCGGTGACAAAGGTAGTCAGGAGTCTGATATTCGCCTGGCGCGGAGTTTGGCAAAGGACATTCCCGATGGAGACCATCGCTCCTTTTGATGTGGCGGATTATCTCAGCGATCCGGAAACCGCTCAGGCCTATCTGGCGGCGGTGTTTGAAGACGGTGACGCGGATGAAATCCGAAGCGCGCTTAACGATATTGCCCGCGCGCATGGCATAACCGACCTGTCGCGCGAAACCGGCCTGTCGCGTGAGGCGCTGTACAAGGCGCTGGGCCCATCGGGGAATCCGACGCTGACGACCCTGCTGGCGGTGACCAAGGCGCTCGGTATCCGCCTGTCGGTCGCGGCCTGAGGCGGTTACCTTTTTCTCCCTGCTTGCGCGGGGACGCACAAAGACCGATATGCGGGGGGAAAGCGAGGTCCTATGTCCGTGTCCCCAAGCCCGATTACCGTCGATATCTGGTCTGATCTGATCTGCCCCTTCTGCTGGATCGGCAAGCGTCATTTTGAACAGGCGCTGGAAGGCTTTGCGGGCAAGGATCAGGTGACGGTGCGCCATCACGCCTTTCGTCTGGGGCCGGATGCGCCGGTCGCGCCCGTGGGGCAGATGCTGCAACAGAAGTACGGTCTGACGGCGGCTCAGGCCGATCAGAATCAGGCGCGGGTCGAGCAGATGGCGGCGGCGGCCGGGCTTCCTATGACGCTCGCAGGCACGTTTTACGGCGATACGCTGAAGGCGCACCGGCTGGTGAAATTTGCGCAGGACAAGGGCCTGGGGTCGCAGGCGGTTGAGCGGCTCTATCGCGCCTATTTTGCCGAAACGCAGTCCCTTTTTGATGAGGCGACTCTGGTGGCCTTGGCCGTTGAGATCGGTCTGGAGGCGGCGGAGACTGAGGCTTTCCTGAAAACCGATCGCTATGCTGACACGGTGCAGGAGGAGCAGGAATTTATCACGACGCGCGGCGTGCAGGGCGTGCCGTTTTTTGTCATCAACGACCGCTATGCCGTGTCCGGCGCGCAGCCGGTGGCGGGCTTCACGCAGGTGCTGAACCGCGCCTGGGACGACCTGCCGCCGGAGATCAGGAGCGGCCCGACGTGCGACGATGGCGTGTGTCGCTGAGCCAGCCCCGTCGCACGCGAAGAGAAGGATTGGCCACGAAAAGCTGATTGGTGGTTTGTCTGCCCGCCCTGCTTTGTGCGGAAGGGTCTTAAGGTTTCCACAGATGGCCACAGATGCGGCCCGCAGGGCGAGCCTCACACAGATTGAAGAGGCTCACGGCTTCAGCTCTTGCACGGATCATCTGTGTGACCGCCTTTGGCGGTCATCTGTGTCATCTGTAGTAAAATAAAACCATCCAAAGGCGCAGATGGTGGGGCCGTAAAGACGTCGCACTCTTGCCCTCAACCCGCAGCTGGTGAACGGGATTTACTTCACCAGTGCCTTCACCCTGGGATCGGCCTTAACCCACAGATCAACCACCATCTGGCCGAAATAGTCCGAGCCCTTGGGGCCGAGGTGCGTATAGTCGAAGGCCTGCGCGGTGCCCTGCCCCTGAGAGGCGTCGGTGAATTTGGCCGGGACGGTGGTGCCGGTCGGTGCAGCCTCCAATACATTCTGCGGCACCGGCTGCCCGGCAAGGCTGAGCGATTCGACCGCGCCCATAGCCTGCACCTTCGCCTGACCTTCGGCATAGAGGTCGATCAGCGTGGTGTCCGTGGTGCGCGCGATCAGGCGCGTCACCTGCGCCCAGCGCAGAAGGTCATTTTGCACCTGACCCTTTTTGAAATGGCGCTGCGTCAGGGGCGTGACCAGCACCGGCACCGCCCCGGCTTTTTTCACGTCCAGCACATAGCCGCGCATGTTCGGACCAAACTCGGTTTCAAGGTCGGTGTGGCGTTCCGGCTTGGATGAGCCGTCATTATGCCCGAACTGGATCAGCACATAGGTTTTCGATGCCGTGCCGTCGTTCAGTTGCGCGAGGATCTTGTCCCACAGGCCTTCGACGCGATAGCTCTTGGACGAACGCCCGCCGCGCGCCGCGTTGACGCAGACCACTTCGGGTTTGAACTGTGCGCAGAAGCCTTTGCCGTAGCCCGACTTGTCCGTCATGGTCGAGTCGCCGACCAGAATGACGCGCACCGGTCGCGTTTCAGCGGGTTTTTCTGCCGCCAGAACCGGCGTTGACAACAGCAAAGCAGCAGCGATCAGGGTGCGACGAAACATCGGGGTGTCCTCCTATCCCTCTCTGTGCCTGGGTGAGGGGATGTGTTGATTGTGCGTGAGCATATACGATCAATTTTGATTGTAAAATTAATCTGGTCATTGGTTGGATTTTGTACCGGTCCGGACCTATATATGCGCAATCCTTTGCCGCACCGAAAATCGAGTCCCTTAGCCTGATGAACGCGCCCGCCCCCATGCCCAAGCCGAAAGGCAAGGCCTCCGATACGCTCGCCTTCCTCAAACCCTATCTGTGGCCGGAGGGCCGGGCCGACCTTAAGGTGCAGGTGCTGTGGGCGCTGGCGGCTATGCTGGTGGGTAAGCTTCTGACCATCGCCACACCCTTTGCCTATAAGTGGGCGACCAACGCCTTCACGCCGGGGGCGGCAGACGGCAAGACTGATCTGCTGACGCTGGTGCTGGTGTCGCCGGTCATCATGGTGCTGGCCTATGGCGTGGCGCGGATGATGTCGCAGGTGTTCAACAATATCCGCGACGCCATGTTTGCCGGCGTGGGGCAGCACGCGGTGCGCGGCCTGTCCAACCGCGCCTTCAATCACCTGCACAATCTGTCGCTGCGCTTCCACCTGCAACGCCGCACGGGCGGCCTGTCGCGGGTGATTGAGCGCGGCAAGATGGGCATTGAAACCATCATCCGCCTGACCATGATGGTTGGCATCCCGACGGTGGTGGAGTTTGTTCTCACCGCAGGCGCGCTGGGGTGGCAGTTTGACCTTGTCTATGTGGCGGTCGTGGCTGTGACGGTGGTCGTTTATGTGTGGTTCTCCATCGTCGCCTCCAACATGCGTATCGCCATCCGCAAGGAGATGAACGAGGCGGATTCCGACTCGATGTCGAAGGCGGTGGATTCGCTGCTCAACTTCGAAACCGTCAAATATTTCGGCAATGAACAGCTTGAGCGCAGCCGCTATGACCGCGCCACCGCGGCCTATGAAAAGGCGGCGATCAAGACCTATACCTCTCTGGCCTGGCTGAATATCGGGCAGGCGGTGATCTTCTCGATCGGCATGACCATCGTGATGCTGATGTCGGCCTATGAGGTGATGAACGGCACCAAGTCGCTGGGCCACTTCGTGCTGGTCAACGCCTTCATGATGCAACTGGCCATTCCGCTGAACTTCATCGGCACGCTGTACCGCGAAATCTCCACCGGCCTGATCGACATGGAAGCCATGTTCAAGCTGCTGGATGAACCGCAGGAGGTGGTCGATACGCCGGGCGCGCCGGACCTCAAGGTGGGGCAGGGGGCTGTGGCCTTCAAGGACGTGGTGTTTTCTTACGACGCCGACCGCCCCATCCTCAAGGGCGTGTCGTTTGAGGTGCCGGCGGGCAAGACGGTGGCCATTGTCGGCCCGTCCGGCGCGGGTAAATCGACGATTTCGCGCCTGCTGTTCCGCTTCTATGACGTGAAGGGCGGCTCTATCGAAATCGACGGCCAGGACATCCGCCACGTCAATCAGGCCTCCTTGCGTCGCGCCATCGGTATGGTGCCGCAGGACACGGTGCTGTTTAACGACACCATCGCCTACAATATCGGCTATGGCCGCAATGGCGCTTCACGCGAAGAGGTCGAGGCCGCCGCCGAACAGGCCCAGATTTCGGCCTTCATCGCCTCCCTGCCGCAGGGCTACGATACCGAGGTGGGCGAACGTGGGCTCAAGCTGTCGGGCGGCGAAAAGCAGCGCGTGGCGATTGCGCGCACGCTGTTGAAATCGCCGCCGATCCTGATCCTTGATGAAGCGACCTCGGCGCTCGATACCCATACGGAGCGCGAAATTCAGGCGGCGCTGGATGAGGTGTCGCAGAACCGCACTACCTTGGTCATTGCGCACCGCCTTTCGACCGTCGTGGGGGCCGATGAGATTCTGGTGCTCAAGGACGGGCTGGTGGCCGAACGCGGCAATCACGCCGAACTGATGAAGCTCAAAGGGCTCTACTTCGGCATGTGGGAGCGCCAGAAGGCCGCCGATGCGGCGCGTGACCAACTGGCCAAGGCGCTGGAGTCCGAGGTGCCGGCGGAGTAGCTACAGAAGGGTGTCTATGTCGCGAGCGCTGTGCAGGATGCGAGTGACATAGACTTTTTCGGCAATAACCTTGTAGATGATTGCGTAGTCCCGATACGGCTTGCGGCGAAACCCGGCTGCCTCAAACCATTCCATTAAGGGCGAGCCGTAGGGTGTGTCGCCAATAGCGAGCGCCCTATCCTTTAACTCTTGAGCGAAGGTTCGGGCGTGTTTGGGGTTATCTTGCGCAATATAGCGCGCAATTTCACGCAAATCCGTTTGGGCGCTCTGCGTGATTATGACTTTCAAGCGTGTTTGCTTTCGAGTGCTGCAAGTTCAGCATCCAGTTCGGCAAAGACATCTTCAATATCATAGACACGCCCCTCTTCTATATCGCGCAAGCCCTCCTGTAGCTTGGCGTCCAGCGACGCCAGACGGCGTTCGCGGTCTTCCATCAGGCGCAGGGCGTCGCGCAGGACCTCGCTGGCGTTGTTGTAGCGTCCGCTGGCCAGTTGCGTCTGGATGAAGTTTTCGAAGTGAGCCCCAAGGCTGTAGCTGCTGGGCATGACGCGTCTCCGTTATCATCTAATGATAAATTCACGGACGCGCACCGTCAAATCACGGTTCGACGCCTACGCCGCCGTCCAGCCGCCGTCGATGGATTGCAGCGCACCGGTGATCGACCTGGCGGCGTCCGAAGACAGGAAGACCACCAGTTCGGCAATGTCGTCGGTTTCAACAAACTTTTTGGTCGGCTGGGCCGCCAGCAGCACGTCCTTGATCACCTGTTCCTCGGTCAGGCCGCGCGCCTTGGCCGTATCCGGGATCTGCTTTTCGACCAGCGGCGTCAGCACATAGCCGGGGCAGATGGCGTTGCAGGTCACGCCGTGTTCGGCCCCTTCGAGGGCGATCGTCTTGGTCAGGCCGGCAATGCCGTGCTTGGCCGCCACATAGGCGGCCTTGAACGGCGAGGCGACGAGGGCGTGCGCCGAGGCGATGTTGATAATGCGGCCCCAGCCGCGGTCCTTCATGCCTTTGAAGCTGAGGCGCGTGGTGTGGAACGCCGCCGACAGGTTCAGCGCGATGATCATGTTCCACTTATCGACCGGGAAGTCTTCGATGGGCGAGACGTGCTGAATGCCGGCATTGTTGACCAGAATGTCCAGCCCACCCAGCTTTTGCGTCGTGTCCGTGATCAGGGCCTCGATGGCTTCGACCTTCGTCAGGTCGGCGCCGTTAAAGGCCACCTCAACGCCGAATTCGGCCGCCATGTCGGCGCGCAGCTTTTCGATTTCGGCGGCATCCCCCATGCCGTTCAGCATCACCTTTGCGCCCTTTGAGGCCAGCTTGCGCGCGATGGCCAATCCGATACCCGACGTCGAGCCGGTTACGAGGGCGGTTTTGCCAGTCAGCATAGGGATACTCCTATTTGGGTTGGGATTCTGCCCCGGACTCTTTGGGGGGAAGATCGTCGCCTTGCGGTGCCGAGGCATTCAGCGCCTGAAGGCCGCATTGTTCGACAAAGCTCATGGTGGCGCGGGTCTGGTTCTGACCATACTTGACGCAGGTCTTGGCCCACTGGCTCTGAAGCTCGCGCAGTTCGGCCGGGTCGCGCGTCTGGGCCGCCTGCTGCATCAGCGACAGGGCGTCGCGCGTAAAGGCCGTGGTTTCCTGCGCATAGCGGTGCGAGGAGGCCGAAATCATGCCGATCAGATTGACCAGACTGCGCGCCGCCAGTTGTTGCTGCGTGCCCATCATTTTCAGGCCCTGTTCAAACGGTGAATCGGCTTTGGTCATGGTCTCGGTATCCCCTGTAATCTGCGCTTTTGCCTGATATTAAGCGCATTTGTGCATAGGCCGCCAGAGGTTATTTACCCGCTTTGTGCGCTGCAATAAAGTCGGAAATTGGGCCTTGCGCCGCAGGCGTTACATGACAGCTTTTTAACACCGCAACCCCTTCACAGGACCGGCGGCGCGCTTTACTAAGGATAAAGACAAGGTTGCGCGGGGCATTCAGCACATGACCAAGGTATTGATAGTCGAAGACGATGTCGAAGCGGCCCTGACCATGCAGAAGGGCCTGTCGGAGCAGGGCTTTGAGTCCGTCGTTACCCACGACGGCGAAGCGGGGCTGAAAGCGCTGCGCGACGGCGAATTTGACGTGGTCGTGCTGGATCGCATGATGCCGGGCCTCGATGGCGTGTCGATGCTGGAAATCGCCCGTTCCGAAGGGATCGATGTGCCGGTGCTGTTCCTCAGCGCGCTGGGCGAACTCGAAGACCGCGTCTATGGCCTGAAGGCCGGGGCGGATGATTATCTGGTCAAGCCCTATGCGCTGGTCGAACTGGTGGCGCGGCTTGAGGCGCTGTTGCGGCGCAAAGACACGGGCGCGGTGGAAACCACCCTGCGCGTCGGTGATCTTGAAATGAACCTGATTACCCGCGTGGTGAAGCGCGGCACGTCCGAGATCGACCTGCAACCGCGTGAGTTTCAGCTTCTGGAATTCCTGATGCGCCATGTGGGCCAGAGCGTCACGCGCACCATGTTGCTGGAAAAGGTCTGGGCCTATCATTTCGACCCGCAGACCAATGTCATCGACGTGCATATTTCGCGTCTACGCGCCAAGCTGGATAAGGGCTTTGATCGCCCGATGCTGCATACGGTGCGTGGCGAAGGCTATCAGCTCAAGCCCTAAAAACAGGTCGTGATCGCCCTTCCCAACCCTGCGCGCTTTTCGCTGAAAGCCACCATGTTCAGGCAGACGCCCTTCCGTCTGACCCTGATGTTTATCACCGTCTATTCCTTCGTGGCGGTGCTGATCTTTGCCTATATCTACATCGCCTCTTCGGCCGAAACCAAGGCCGTGTCCGACGCGCAGGTCAAGTCGCGCATCGACTATCTGGAGGAGGTGTATCGCGAACAGGGCGAAGAGGCGGTGGTCGAAACCCTCAGTCAGGAAGACATAACCGAGTGGTTTTTCGTCAAGATCGTCTATCGCGACGATGGCGAGATCCTGGCCGAAAACCGCCGCGCCACAACCGAAGTGTCGCCGCAGGTCTTTGACCATATCCGAGAAAAGGCCCGCTATGTCGGCGGCGATGAGCGCGCGTTTCAGATCAATTACCGCCTGACCGATCCGGCGGGCAAACGCAAATCCTATGCCTATCGCGGGCAGGTGGTGACGCTGGAGCCCGGCCTGTCCCTCTATGTCGGCATGGACACGTCTTGGTCGGAAAAGGGCTTCGACATGGGCTTCAAGGCCCTGTGGGGCGGCGGGGTGCTGGTCATCGTGCTGGGCCTGTTTGCCGGCATGATCATCAATAACGAAGTGTCGCGCTCGGTGCAGGGCCTGATGCAGGTCTTTGATCTGGTCAAGGAGGGCGACCTCAAGGCGCGGGCCAAGCTGCGTAATTCGGGGGATGAATTTGACGCTCTGGCCGAACGGGTCAATGAGACGCTGGACCGCATGGAAAAGACCATGGGCAATCTCAAATACGCCGGCGACGCCATTGCCCATGATCTGCGCACGCCCTTGTCGCGCCTGCGCTCCAAGCTCGAAGTGTCGCTTTACGACGTCGAAAAAGACCCGTCGCAGGCCCCGGAGGTGATCGAGCGGGCGCTGGCCGAAACCGATCAGTTGTTGCGCACCTTCCAGACGGTGTTTTCGATCTCGCGGCTTCAGGCGGCGGGTCAGGCCCCGGACCAGAAGCTGTTCGACGCGTCGGCGCTGGCCGAAGACATGCGCGAGCTGTTTGAAATTCTGGCCGAGGACAAGGGGCTGGAATTTACCGCCGAGATCGAGCCGGGCGTGAAGGCCTATGGCAATCGTGATTTTCTGGCGCAGGCCATGGCCAATCTGCTCGACAACGCCATCAAATATACCCAGACGGGCGGCATTACCCTGCGGCTGAGGCACAATTCGCGGCGTGAGATCGAGTTTTCGGTCACCGATACGGGGCAGGGCGTGCCCGAAGCCGACCGCGCGCGCATCACCCAACGCTTTGTGCGGCTGGAAAATTCACGCTCCCTGCCGGGTGTAGGCTTGGGTCTGTCGATGGTCGAGGCCGTGGCCGTGGCGCACAAGGGCCGCCTGAGTATCGACGAAGGCCCTGGCGTCTATGGCGATCAGGGGCCGGGGCTGCGCACGGCGCTGGTCCTGCCGCCGGTGGGGTGATCAGGCCTTGCCGCCGCGCCATTGGCGGTAGAAGGTCGCCCACATGTAATCGAGCACCAGATAGATGAAGACCGTCCGCACAAAGGGCAGGGTCTCGATATCCGTAAACCGCTCGACGGCGATGGCCAGCCATAACGCTATGATCATCACCCATCCGGCGATGAGGATTTTCTTCGGCATCAGGAGCGATTTGGCAAAGGACATGGACGCGGTACTTTCGATAAGGGCAGGGTGTCTTTTATTAAGGATACACGCTTTATAACGCGTTAATTTGAAAATCTCGACGGTATTGGCCTTGATTTCTTATTTTTATACTCTTCCTGTTTTTGTGAACTGAACGGGATGAAAGTAAAGACCGGTTAACGATCATCTCCCCCTGTCCATGCACACGCGGCTGTATACCGTTTGCACAAAGCGAAACCCAAGGCCACCCTTGTGTCTGCGCCTCGATTCGCCTAACAGAGGGGCATGGCGGATATTCTTTTCTCCTCGCTGGTGGATCGTCTGCATCCCTGCGGGCCGGTTCTGAACGACGGCGCGGCGCTGTACGCCTATGAGGCGATTGCCGAAGTGGCTGAGGCCGAAGGTTGGCCCGATCTGCTGCAACGCGCCGGTCCGGCCCTGATGCCGGTGCTGGGGGCCTCGCCCTATCTGGCCGGGCTGATGCGGCGCGAACCGCAGCGCCTGCGCGAAACCCTGATGTCGCCGCCCGAAGCGCGGCTGAAGGCCATCCTGCTGGCCACCGAGGCGCTGGCCGATCAGGCCGATACGGTCGAAACCCTCGATGTCGATGCCGCCAAGCGCGTGCTGCGCCACCTGAAGGCCGATGCCCACCTTTTGACGGCGCTGGCCGATCTGGGCGATGTGTGGAAGCTCGATCACGTCACCGCCGCCCTGACGCGCTTTGCCGACGCCGTGACCCATGCCGGGATCGCGCTGGCTGTGCGCGAAGAACGCGACCGCGGCCGCCTGATCGACTATGACATCAAGGGGGAGCGCGGCCTGATGCCAGGCCTGTTCGTGCTGGCCATGGGCAAGCACGGGGCGGGCGAACTGAACTATTCGTCGGATATCGACATCACCTTCTTTGCCGAGCTGGACGCCCTGCCGCTGAAAGAGGGCGTGGAGGCGCAGGTCTTT
>NZ_JAIWNX010000100.1 GCF_020217185.1 Asticcacaulis sp. | reverse complement strand
CGGCGCCCTGCCGGACCGTTCGGTGGCCGAAGCGCTGCAACGCATCTCCGGTATCCAGATCCAGCGCACCTCCGCGGCGCGTGACCCCATCCGCATGACCGCCGAAGGCGGCGGCGTGGTGATCCGCGGCCTGACCTGGGTGCGCTCTGAAACCAATGGTCGCGACATCTTCTCGGCCGCCAATGGCCGCTCCTTAAGTTTCGAGGACGTGTCGGCGGACCTGCTGGCCGGGGTCGATGTGTATAAGAACCCGTCGGCGGATATGATCGAAGGCGGCATTGGCGGCACCGTCAATCTGCGCACACGTCAGCCCTTCGACTCGCGCGGTCGCGTGCTGGCAGGCACCTTCGATTCGACCTATGGCGACTTGCAGGAGAAGCGCCAGAATTCGATCAGCGTTCTGTATTCCGACCGCTGGAAGACCTCGATCGGTGAGGTCGGCCTGCTGATCAACTATTCCAATGCCGACTCCGGCAATGAAACCCACGTCATCGGCGTTGACCGCTATAATCAGGTCGGTACGGGCAGCGCGGCGCGCTACATCCCCAATACGCTCGGCTGGCGCATCATCGACTGGGAGCAGAACCGTCAGGCCGGGGCCATCGCCCTGCAATGGCGTCCGAACGACGCGCTGGAATTCAGCCTTCAGGCCTTCAAGTCCAAGGCAACACCCAAGAACGTCGAATACAATACCGGCTTCTATAACGACTCCGGCGAACTGACCTCGGCTCAGTCGATGGCGACCTATAAGTACAACAGCCAGGGCGAATTCGTTTCGGGCACCGTCTATGGCGCGGGCATCACCGCCAACACCCGCTATGGCGACGACGTCAAGGAAACCGAAGACGTCAGCCTCAATGCCCGCTGGTACGTCAATGACAAGCTGACCCTGACCGGCGACCTGCAATATGTGAAGTCCACCGCCGACATCCTGTCGAACACGGCCTTCATCCAGTATTGCGCCAAGCGCGTCACGACGGATGCCTGTGCGGCTTCGGACAAGACCGTCGTTTCGATCGACATGAATGGTGAGCTTCCGACGATCCGCATGCTGACCTCAGACACGGCCAACAAGTCCAACTATTATTGGGCAGCGGCTATGGACCACGTCGAAAAGAATGAGGCCAAGCAGTATTCGGCGCGCATCGATGGTCAGTACGAGTTCGACGACAATGGCTGGCTGAAAAGCTTCAAGTTCGGGGCGCGTGCCACCGATCGTGACTATCAGACCCGGCAATCGACCTGGAACTGGGGCTATCTCAGCCACCAGTACTGGGGCTCAGGCGGCGGCACCGGCGCGGTCTATCTGGACCAGACCGGCGGCTTCGGTTCGGTTCCGGCCAATCCACGCCTGCCCGGCCTGTCGGAGCTGGTGACGTTTGACGGCTTCATGGGCGGTCAGACTCCCGTCCCCGGCAATATCTGGTTCCCCTCGGCTGACCTCGTGAAGTCTCCGCAGGGCATGTATAACGAACTGCATGCGGTTCAGAACGCCGGTTGGGGCTGGGCGCCGATCAGCCTTGATGCCATCGGGCCGGAAGGCATCAATAACCAGAGCGAAAAGACGACGGCGGCCTATGGCCTGCTGCGTATGGGCGGCGACCTCAGCGGCTTTGGTCAGAGCTGGGACGGCAATATCGGCGTGCGCGTCGTGAAGACCGAGGTCGAAACGGCAGGGGCAGTGGTTTCGGCCGCCGACGCCAATTTCGGTCCGGCCTGCGTGCCGTCGGGAGCCGTGACGGCGGAACGCTGTGCGGCCTTTGAAAACGCCCGCCGCTTCAAGGCCACGGCCCTGAGCGGCGTCGCCTTCGGCGGCACCAATGAATATACCGACGTGATGCCCAGCCTGAACCTGCGCTTCAAATATTCGCCGGAGCTTCAGTTCCGCTTTGCGGCGTCGAAGGCCATTGTGCGTCCGGACATGTCGTGGCTGAGCGGCTACACCACGCTTTCGACGGGTCAGTCCACGGGCGATTTCACGCTCAACCCGACGGGGCAGGGCGGCAATCCGTTCCTGAAGCCGGTCGAGGCCAATCAGTACGACCTGACGGCGGAGTGGTATTTCGCCCCGACCAGCAGCCTGACGCTCGCCTTGTTCAAAAAGGATCTGAGCAACTACATCTATGTGCAAAGCACGCCGGAAACCTATACCAATAACGGCGCGACCATGACGTTTAACGTCAACCGCTACGTCAATGGCTCGGAAAAGGGCGAGGTGTCGGGCTTTGAAATCGCCTATAACCAGTTCTATGACTTCCTGCCGGGCTTCTGGTCGGGCTTCGGTATTCAGGCCAACTACACCAAGATCGACTCGTCGGGTGGCCGCAACCCGGTGGCCAGCGTCACCGACGGCAATCAGGTAACCAATGCCAGCATCAGCGGCCTGCCGCTGGAGGGCATGTCACCGGACAGCTATAACTTTGCCCTGCTGTATGAAAAGTACGGTATCTCAGCGCGCATGGCCTATAACTGGCGCTCCGAATACCTCTACACCACCTCGGCGGCCAATGTGAACCGTCCGATGTGGGCGGGCGATTACGGCCAATGGGACGGCTCGGTCTTCTACAGCCTGACGCCCAAGGTCAAGGTCGGGCTTCAGGCGACCAATATCGGCCGCGACATCGCCTATACCCGCGTGTCGTCCGACGTGGCCAAGCCGCTGGAGACGCAGTACTATTCGGCGACCAAGACCGACCGCCGCGTGGCCCTGATCCTGCGCGCCAGCTTCTAAAATAGACCAACTGTTAAATCTGTAGGCTCTCCCGTTCTGCGGGGGAGCCTTTTTAATGAGGGTACCAAAAATCAACGAGGCAGACAGGATGAGCGACGCCATTCGCCGCATTATCATCGCCGGGGGCGGCACGGCGGGCTGGATGTGTGCGGCGGCGCTGCGCAAGGGGCTGGGCCGCACGGTCGAGCTGGTGCTGATCGAATCCGAAGACATCGGCACGGTAGGGGTGGGCGAAGCGACCATTCCGCCGATCCGCAAATTTCTGGAGCACGTGGGGATCAACGAACTCGATTTCATCCGGGCGACCGAGGCCAGCTTCAAGCTGGGTATCGAATTCGCCGGATGGGGCGCGCCCGACAGCCTCTATTTCCACGGCTTCGGCGATTTCGGCGCGGTACATGAGGCCGTGCGCCCCTATCAGCTGTGGCGGTTGTTGCGTGAAGCCGGTGACGAAACACCGCTGGAGGCCTGGTCCTTACCGGCAGCGCTGGCGAAGGCGGGAAAGTTCTTTCCGCCCAATCCCGACCCGCGTTCACCCATGCACGATTACGCCTATGCCTATCATTTCGATGCCGGGCTATTTGCGCGCTTTTTGCGCCGCCATTGCGAGGCGCAGGGCGTGCAGCGGATCAATGCCAAAATCGACGCCGTGCAGGTGCGCCCGGCAGACGGCTTCATCGAGGCGCTGAGGCTCGACAACGGCACGAGCGAGGCGGCGGACTTTTTCATCGACTGCACCGGCTTTCGCGGGCTGCTGATCGAGGGGGCGCTGAAGGCCGGGTTCGAGGACTGGTCCCACTGGCTGCCGGCGGATCGCGCCTGGGCCGTGCCGACCGCGCGTCATGCCGGGGCAGGGATTACGCCCTATACGACCTCGACAGCCCATGCGGCGGGCTGGCAATGGCGCATTCCCTTGCAGCACCGCACCGGCAATGGCCACGTCTTCGCCTCGGCCTTCATGGATGAAGAAACGGCGCGCGACGTGCTGCTGCGCCATCTTGAGGGGCCGGCTTTGAAAGACCCCATGCTGATCCGCTTCACCACGGGTCGCCGTCCGCAGCCGTGGACGAAGAACTGCGTCGCCGTGGGCCTGTCGTCCGGCTTCTTGGAGCCGCTGGAATCGACCTCGATCAACCTGATCCAGAGCGGCATTGCGCAGTTTCTGGAACTGTTCCCCTCGCGACAGGCCGAGGCGGTGCTTCGGCGCGAATATAACCGTCAGATGGGCCTCTCCTACGAGCGGGTGCGCGACTTCATCATCCTGCATTATAAGCTCAATACACGGTCCGAGCCGCTGTGGCGGTATTGCGCCGACATGCCGATTCCCGACACGCTGGCGCACAAGATCGAGCTGTTCAGCGCGCGCGGCGACGTGGTCAGCTACGACTGGGACCATTTTGCCGAACCGAGCTGGATCGCCGTGATGAACGGGCAGGGGCTACGGTCGCGCTTTGCTGACCCTCTGGCCCGGCGGTTGCCGCTGGAGGGCGTGCGCGCCCTGATGACGCAGCGGCGCGACGCCATCGCGCAGGTGGTGCGGCAACTGCCCCTCCATGCGGATTTTATTGCGCAGCATTGTGCGTCTGCGCCCGCCGCTGCGGCCGAATTGTGAGCCAAAAATACGCCTGAGCGCAGAAGCGTCTGGCGCTTTTGCCTGATTGCGTAGTAATGACATCGCTGTCAAAGCTGTGGATAATAATGCCGTTATCTTGTCTGACAATTTGACGTGCAAATGAAAGAAATTGTTGGTAAATGGCAGTTTGATCGCCGCCGTTAAATTTTTCGATTGCAAAAGTCCGGATTTGCTGGATTTTTGATATTTGATTTATTTAATCGGTGCGGGCCTAAAAAACGTCTGTGAAAAGTCACTCGCAACCTACAGGTAGGGGTATATGTCTGAATCATCCAGCACCGCCAAAGGCGGCAGCGGTCTCGCGCTAGCCGTCGTCTATGTGACCACGCTCTTCTTTATCTGGGCTGTGGTGACCAATCTGCTCGATCCGCTCGTGAAGACCATGAAGACCGTCTTCACCCTGACGCCCGTTCAGGCCATGCTGACCGGCTTCGCCTTCTTCATCGCCTATTTCGTTATGTCCCTGCCGTCGGCGGCCTTCCTGTCGCGCTTTGGTTACGCCAAGTCGGTCATGGTGGGTCTGGGTGGCATCGCAGCGGGATGCTTTATCGCCATCGCGGCGGCCAAGCTGCATATCTACACCGTGTTCCTGGTGGCCCTGTTCACCATGGCGTCGGGCGTGACCCTGCTTCAGGTGGCGGCCAACCCGCTGATCGCCTCGATGGGTAAGCCCGAAGATTCGGCCTTTCGCCTGAACTTGTCGCAATCCTTCAACTCACTGGGCGCGGCCTGCGGCCTTTTCTTCGGTGCCTCGTTCCTGCTGAACGGTGACATCTTTAAGAAGGACGTGGTCATCACCGAACTGATGAAAGAAGAAGCGCTGGGCTTTGTGACCAACGTCTATATGGCCATAGGCGTGGCTCTGGTCATCTTTATCGCCCTGATCTTCATGGTCCGCGAAAAGATCACCGCAGCGGCCCCCAAGACCGGCCAGCTGGTTTCGCCGTTTACCGCCCTGACCTCGAAATGGGCCAACCTCGGCTCCATCGGTATCTTCCTTTACGTCGGTGCCGAAGTCGCTATCTCGCTTAACCTTCTGTTGTTCCTCGAACAGGCCAATATCCTGAACCTCGAAGCGCAGTCGGCCGGTCACCTGACCACCTTCTACATGCTGTTCGCCATGATTGGCCGTTTCGCTGGTTCGGCCCTGCTGAAGGTCGTGCGCGACTACGTCATGCTGACGCTCGTGGCCATTGGCGCTATCGCCCTGTCGCTGGTCGTTATCTTCACCAAGGACATGGTGCCGTCTGAGCCGACCGGCATAGTCAATGTGATCCTGACCAGCGTGCCGGTGACCACCGGTCTGATCCCGGCTTTCGCGGCCCTGCTGATCGGCCTGTTCAACTCGATCATGTTCCCGACCATCTTCACCCTGACCCTGCAGCGTTCGACCGCACCGACCTCGGCCACGTCGGGCCTGCTGTGCATGGCTATTGCCGGTGGCGCGGTTCTGCCGCTGGCGTTCGCCAAGATTCAGGAAATGACCGGCTCCATGTCGATGGGCTTCATCGCACCGCTCCTCTGCTACGTCTATGTTCTGTGGTTCTCGTTCGCCTGCCGCAAGGCACCGACGCACGCCATCGAAGAAGGCGTGTCGGGCGGGCACTAACCCTGCTGCCGGGCGGTTCGTCACGGGGGCGAACCGCCCGGTTTCTTCAACCATAAAAGACCCCGGCTGAGACACTCCGGGAGACGGGCGTATGCTATATATTGGCGTGGATTTTGGCGGCACCAAGATCGAGGCGGCGGCCTTGTCCGACCGCGGAGACGTTCTGGCCCGCTGGCGTGAGCCCAATCCCGGCGATTATGACGCGGCCCTGCGTCTGGTCAAAAACCTGATCGCGCGGGTCGAAGCCGAAGCCCGTCAGACCCATCCTGATCTGGCCGTTGCGCCTTCTAGTATCGGCATTGGCTCGCCCGGTTCCGTATCGCCGCGCAGCGGCCTGATGCGCAATTCCAATTCTCTTTATCTGAACGGCCGCACCTTCCGCGAAGACCTTGAGGTCACTCTGGGCCGTCCGGTGCGTCTGGCCAATGATGCCAACTGCCTCGCCCTGTCCGAAGCGATTGACGGGGCCGCCGCCGGGGCGTCCAGCGTCTTTGCCATCATCGTCGGTACGGGCTGCGGCGGCGGTTTGGTGGTCAACGGGCAACTGGTCAACGGGGCCAATGGCATTGCCGGCGAATGGGGCCACATGCCCCTGCCGTGGCCGCAACCCGCCGAATATCCCGGTCCCAAATGCTGGTGCGGTCAGCACGGCTGCCTCGAAACCTGGGTCTCAGGCACGGGCTTTGCGCGCGATTTTCAGCAGACGACGGGCCGCGACCTGAAGGGCGAAGAGATCATCACCGCCATGCGCAGCGGCGATGCCGAAGCCAAAGCGGCCTTTGAGGCCCTGCTGTCGCGACTGGGGCGCGGCATGGCGGCCATCGTCAATATTCTCGATCCGGACGTCTTCGTTTTCGGCGGAGGCCTGTCCAATGTGCCGGAAATCTATGACGCCCTGCCGGGCCTGATCCGGCCCTATGTCTTTTCCGACGGCTGGGACGCCAAACTGGCGCCGGCGCGCTGGGGCGATTCGTCGGGCGTGCGCGGTGCCGCCTATCTGTGGAAACAAGGCTAAACGGACGAGGCGGGCATGAAACGGATAATGTTCGCCTTGGGCCTGTTACTGGCGACGCCTGTTCGGGCGCAGGAAGCCCCGATTGTCCATCTGCCGCAAGGCGATCTGCGCGGCCAGACGCAGGAGGGTGTCAGCCGCTTCAAGGCCATCCCCTTTGCCGCGCCGCCCGTCGCCGAAGCGCGCTGGACTGCGCCGCGTCCGCCGCAGGCGTGGCCGGGTGTGCGTGACGCCACTGAGAGCGCGCCCGCCTGTGCACAGGTCTCCTATGGCTGGAACGAAAAGGCCGCGCAGGGTGCTTCGGAAGACTGCCTCTATCTGGAAGTTGCCACGCCGGAGTTGAGGCCGGTCAAGCCCCTGCCGGTCATGGTCTTTATTCATGGCGGGGCCAATCGCGCCGGGGATGGCGCAGGCACGATCCATTCGGCCCTGCCGTCGCAGGGTGTGGTACTGGTGTCGATCCAGTATCGTCTGGGGGTGTTTGGCTTCCTGTCGCATCCGGCCCTCAGTGCCGAACAGGGCGGGGCGTCGGGCAACTACGCCCTGATGGATCAGATCGCCGCCCTGACATGGGTGCGCGACCACATTGCGGCCTTTGGCGGCGATCCTCACAATGTCACCCTGTTCGGACACAGCGCCGGCGCACAGGATGTCGGGCTGCTGCTGGCGGCACCCGCTGCGAAGGGGCTGTTTCATAAAGCCATTCTGCAATCGGGCACACCGCAATTTGGTCTGCCGGCGCGCACCCTGACGCAGAACGAAGCGCTGGGGACCACTTTGGCCAGGGGTTTCAGCGGTGCAAAGCCCGACAGCGCGGCGGCGCTGGCCGATCTGCGCCGGGCCGATGCCCGCGCCGTGCAGGCGGCGGCCGACCGGCTGGATGCGCCTATCGACGACGACAGCTTTATCTGGCTTCAGCCGACCGTGGACGGCAAGGTTTTGCCGCGTGCTCCACAAGCGGTGCTCCGCGCCGGTGAAGGGGCGGATATTCCGGTGATTATCGGCGTATCGGCGCGCGAACTGGGCCTGCATGGCACCGTGAAAAGCCAACTGAAAGCCGCCTTTGGCCCGCGTGCCAGAGCCGCAGCCCGATATTATCGCCAATCGGACCCGGTTCTGGGGCCGCCCGATCTGACGCTGGCTACCGACCTCAGCTTCCGCTGTCCGGCCGACTGGCTGGCGCGGCAACGCACGGCGAAGGGCGGGCAGGTGTGGCTCTATCAGCTTGAGGTCAATCGCCCGGCGGATCAGCCGGTGCATCATGGCTCTGAACTGATTTTTGTTTTCAACCGCCCGCCGCCGGGGGAGGGGCCGGGCTGGCCGGAGCTGGGGGCGCGCTGGGTCCGCTTTGCCCGCGATGGCACCCCCGGGGCCGACTGGCCGGTCTATGGCGCCGAAGCCAATAGTCTGCGCCTTATGGCGACCGGGCCACAGGTGGCGACGCATGTGCGCGGGCCCGTGTGCGGATGGCTTGACAGGCCTTAAATCGATTTCAGTATGCGTACCCTGAGCGGCTTTCGGTCAAAATGAACCGAAATTTTGCTCTCATTTAAAGCGCCTTGCGAAAGGCGCTCATACCAGACCGGAACACCCGGCGTATCGAGGAGGACACCATGAAAGAACTGACACGCAAAGGCTTTTTGACCGCAGGACTGGCGAGTGGGCTGGCGCTTATGGCCGCCGGTGTGGCACGCGCCCAGAAAGGCCCCATGCTCGCCTATGCCGATGGGATAAAGGAAGGCTGGTGGATTGGCGGATGGGCCAAGCAGACGCCGGCCGTGCCACTTGAAGATCAGAAGCCGGTGGAAATCACCATGGCCGCCTGGAACGTTTTCACCTTTCAGACCTGGCAGAAGCTGAACGGCCCGGATTTCAAGACCCTTACGCTTCTGGTGCATGGTGGCCCCAAGGGCAAGCAGGAGGTGTCACTGCGTCTGCGGCTGGGCGAAAAGGCCTATGAGAGCCAGGTGACGCTGAAAGGGCTGAAAGGCAAATGGGTGCGCTATGACGTGCCGCTGAAGGACCTCAAGGTGAAGGACGGGCAGTTTGACACTATCGAACTGCGCAACGCTTCGGCGGAGTCGCTTGAGCCCTTCTACGTCAATTTTGTGATCTTGCAGTAATTAAGCCGACTTCATGAGCGCTTCCCGGATCGGCAGGAAGCGCTCATTGAACGGCAGGATGCCCGCCCCGCAGGCGCAGGCGTCGATGGCCAGAGCGGCGCGGCGCACAGGCGCAATGGGCGGCAGGCGACGGTCGGACAGGCGCGCATAGAGCGCGTTCAGCCGGTCGCACAGGCCGTCAATGATGGCGGCTGGCATCCGTCCGCCAATGTAGTGCGCCTCCGGGTTCAGGGCGCAGTTGAGCGTCAGAAACGGCATATAGAGGTGTTGCGCGGCTTCATCCAGCCACGCATCGACGACGCTTTGCGCCTGCGGTGACAGGTCTTCGAGATCGGCGGGGACGCTGGCCGCGAAGCCGTGCGCGGTCAGACGGGCATAGAGGGCGTAGAGGGACACCGCGTCCTGAAGCGTCCGTTCTGTCTCCGCTTCGCCGGGGATGGGCAGGAAGCCGATTTCGCCTGACCGCCCATCCGCGCCGCGAAAATAGTGGCCATTGATGACCATACCGCCGCCCAGACCGGCGGAAATCAGCGTATAGATAAAGGAGCGCGATTGCAGGCCGTGGCCGAACTGCATCTCGCCAATGGCCGCCGCCGCGGCATCGTTTTCCACGACCGCCGGGGCGTCGATCAGGCCGGCGAAGAGAGCCGGTACGTCGATTTCAGACCACACCCCATAGGCGTCCGGACGATTGGGCAGGGGCACCCGCCCCAGATCGTCCGGCATCCCGATGCCCATGCCGATCAGACGATCAAAGTCGATCAGGCGTTTGCGGCGCAGGGTGTTCAGCGTTTCGGCCACGAAGGCGCGCACTTCGTCAGGCATGGCGAAATGGACTTCGCGGCTGATGCGAAAGCGCACCTGACCCACGAAATCCAGAGCGACGACGGTG
>NZ_JAIWNX010000099.1 GCF_020217185.1 Asticcacaulis sp. | reverse complement strand
ATGTGGTCACGATCAATGTTGAGGCCAATCGAAAAGGCACCGTCCGGATTGACCACCAGTTGTGTGGCGGGCTGACCGCGCCCGCCCGTCAGTCGCCCGGCCTTCAGGATCAGGCCGTCATTGAGCAGGCGCCGCGTAATATTGGCGATGGCCGGGGCCGTCAGGCTGGTGATGTCGGCCAGATCGGCCCGGGTGATGGGCCCGCGGGCGCGGATGGCCTGAAGCGTCACGCGCTGATTGTGGTCGCCCGCGCGTTCGAGATTGGTGCCCGACAGGCCCTCCTCATAGGTGCCGTTGCGGGGGGGCATACGCGTATCGTCTGGAAACGCTTCCAAGGTCATGTTCTCGTGTCCGTAAGGCGCTAAATCGCCCGGAGGCCGTCTCGCGACGCGTGTCAAAGTGAGTGATCGGTCCGATGAAAGCCCTTCGTTCCTTACCCGGTTATGGAGCGATTGCATAAGGTGGTAAACAGGGTGCGGCACAGCCACCGAAATACGCGCGCCACCTATAGGCAAAAAGGGCTTTTGTCAGACAGACCTATAGAGGTTTAGGCTGCTTCCTGCCGTCTTACAAGACGTATGTCATACCCATTTATCGCAATGGCCAGACCGGTATTATTTGGCGATTTCGCCCAGAACCCAGTTTTCGCGGTGACGCCGGCGGTCGTCGCCCTGACGGATGTCGCGCACCGACTGGCATTCGGCGCGGCTGACCAGCCCGGTCTTCAGGCTGATGCGGTAACGGCAGGTGGTTCCGATATCGAGCTGGATATCGCCGACGGGGACGGGGGCGGCCTTGCGAATGCGCGCGGTGCGCGCCGCCGCCTGCTCCAGAGCCGGGCGGACACGAAGCGCATAGGCATCCAGCGCTTCGCGCGTCGGGCCGGATTCGTAGAGGACTTCGGCCTCGCCTGCGGCCTCATCCCACGCCGTCAGGGTCAGGCTTTCGCGCGCGCTGATCGTACCGCCGAACGGGCCATTGATCAGCGAATCCAGCCGGTAGGGGTTGTTAAGGCTAAGACCCAGATTGTGGGGAATGGCCAGAAGCGCGTCTTCCGGCAGGAACTGTTCCGCCGCCGTTTCCGCCGTCATCGGACCATAAAGGCCGTCAAAGGCGTCGCCTTCGCGGGCATCAATGGCGCCTGAACGGCGCATGGCGGCCTTCAGGCGGTTGCGCAGTTGCGGCCAGTTTTCAAGGCGCAGCGGCGTCAGGCTTTCGTCGGCAATATAGGTGATGTCGCGGATGGCAGCGGCGGCCTGCATCACCTTTTCCAGCTCCAGACGCTCAGCATCCGCCTCGGCGCCTTCGACCTTGAACGCGGTGTTTACCAGGGTTTTGACAATACGATAGCCGTCCGGATGCCGCGACAACTGGCTGAGATATTCGGCCTCCAGCCGCGTGCGGATCACCTTGCCGTTGGTTTCGCTTTCGGTCGTGCGCTTAAGCGTCTGACGCACGGCCGCCCCCGGCGGCAGGGTCAGGCGAAGCTGGTAATACTCGACCTGAAGCGGTGTCGCGCCGGGCACGTCGGCCCAAACCGGCGCGCTTACGCCTGCGGCTATGCAGGCTGCGATGACAACCGCCCTGATCATGGTTCGCCCTTCCCGTTTTCAGGAACCAGACCCCTGAATTAAGGTCTTTATGGCCCGACTTTGGGTCAACTCTGTGACGGCGGACTCAATCCTTGAAGAAGGTTTCGTACACAGACTGATCGAGCCGGTTCAGCCCCAACTGATACTCGTCGATGAACTCATGCAGGCCTGAGGCGATAAGGGCGGTGGCGTCGGCCTCCATCAGACGGGCGCGCAGGGCCTTCATGTCGTTCAGCGCGGTGCACTGCGGTTTTTTCTCGCAGATGGCTTCCATGCACACGGTGGCGTAGTCAAGCGAGAAGCGCACCGAGCGCGGAAACAGTCTGGAGAACAGCAGGAACTGCGTCACGTCGCGGTAATTGATCGAGTGGTATTCCTGCCGGTACATTTCCAGCGCATTGACCGATTTCAGCACGGCGCCCCACTGCACATTGTCATAGGGGCTATCGACCTGCTCTCCACGCGGCAAAAGCAGAAAGTATTTCACGTCGAGAAGACGCGCCGTCTTGTCAGCGCGCTCCAGCAACTGCCCCATACGCGCAAAGTGCCAGCCGTCGCCGCGCGACATGGCGTTGATCATCATGCCGGCGAAGTGGGTGCCCGACTGACGCACCTCGGTGTAGTAGGCTTGCAGGGCTTCGACCGAGCGCTTGCGGCTATGGGCCTGCGTCAGGTGGTAAAGCTCGTTGATCTTTTCCCATACCTCGACCGGGATCACTTCGCGCACCGTGCGGGCGTTTTCGCGCGCCCGGTAGATGGAGGACAGGATGGAGTTGGGATTCTTGTCGTCAAAGGTCAGGAAGCGCACGATGGATTTCTCATCGGCGGTGGCGTAGCGCTTGTTGAAATCCTCATCGTCGCCGGAGGTGGCGATCAAAGGATACCACTGCGTTTCCTCGACGCTCAGACCGAGATCGAGCATCAGGTGGGTGTTGACGTCGATGAAGCGCGCGACGTTTTCCGCGCGCTCCAGATAGCGCGACATCCAGTAGATTGAATTGGCAACGCGGCTTAACATCATGCGGAAGGTCCTGAACGGCGGTGGCCGAATAAAGGGGAGAGGCTGATCATTCCGCCACTCCGTAATAGTTCTCTTCGCCCAGCACCCAGGTATCTTTCGACCCGCCGCCCTGCGACGAATTGACGACCAGCGAGCCTTTTTTCAGCGCCACGCGCGTCAGGCCGCCGGGCAGGGTGAAGACGTCTTCTCCAAACAGCGAATAGGGGCGGAAATCGACGTGGCGGCCTTCGATGCCGTTGCCGATCAGGGTGGGCGCGCGCGACAGGGACAGGGTAGGCTGGGCGATATAGTCGCGCGGCTTGGCCCGGATTTTTTCGGCAAATTCCTTCTGCTCGGCCCTGGTGCTCTTGGGGCCGATCAGCATACCGTAACCGCCTGACAGGTTCACCGCCTTGACCACCAGCTTGTCGAGATTGGCCAGAACGTAGTCGCGGTCCTTATCGTCTTCGCAGATATAGGTGGGCACATTCTGGGCGATGGCGTCTTCGCCCAGATAGTATTTCACGATCTTCGGCACATAGGCATAGACGGCCTTATCGTCAGCGATGCCGGTACCCGGCGCATTGGCCAGCGCCACCTTGCCCTTGCGATAGGCGTTCATAATGCCGGGCACGCCCAGCAAGGAATCCTTGCGGAAGACCTGCGGGTCGATGAACTCATCATCAATGCGGCGATAGATGACATCGACCTGTTTCAGGCCCTGAGTCGTGCGCATATAGACCGTGTCGTCTTCGACCACGAGGTCGGAATTCTGGCACAGGGGCACGCCCATCTGCTGCGCCAGATAGGCATGCTCAAAATAGGCCGAGTTATAGATGCCAGGCGTCAGCACGACGATGTTCGGCTCGTCCTTGCCTTCGGGGGCAATGAATTTCAGCGTCTTGTACAGGTGGTCGCCATAGTTGGAGACGGGGCGCACCTTAAGGGTCTGAAACGCCTTGGGCAGGATGCGCTTTTGCACGGCGCGGTTTTCCAGCACGTAGGAAATGCCCGACGGGCAGCGCAGATTGTCCTCCAGCACGTAGAATTCGCCGTCGCCATCGCGCACAAAATCGGTGCCGGAAATATGCGTCCACACGCCCTTGGGCGGCGACAGGCCCTCACAGGGTTTCAGATAGCAGGCCGACGAAAAGATCAGTTCGGCCGGGATCACCTTGTCCTTGAGAATTTTCTGATCGTTATAGATGTCCTGAATGAACAGGTTGAGGGCCCGGATACGCTGATTGATGCCGCGCTCCAGCTTGTCCCAATCCGCCGCCGACACGAGGCGCGGAATGATGTCAAACGGCAGGATCTTCTCGGTGCCCTTCTTGTCGCCATAGACGTTGAAGGTGTTGCCCGACTGATAAAGGATGTCTTCGGCCTGTTTCTGGCGACGTTTCAGGTCGGCCCGGCTGAGCGCGTCCAACTGTTCGACAAGGCCTGATGCGGCCGGATGCGGTACGCCGTCGCTGGCGAACAGCTCGTCGAAAAACCCTTCGGTTTTATAGGATTCCAGACTCACGCGGGTGCCTCCCCAAAGCGGATAAACTCAAAAAATACGCGTACTTTCAAACCTTATTCCGATGCCCCTCAGGGCATCGTTACATAAAAAATCGAAAAATGCTGAAGGGGCGTCCGTGGGCGGCGACCCCGAGGCATTTTTCACTGTCTCTCTCCACTTGAAAGTACCGCAGGCGAAGCCGAGGACACTTTCAAGTGAGTTATCATAGATAGACCTCGTTCATCGTCACCTGCACGCGCAGGTCCTCCTTGCCGCCGCCGCGATAGATGGTGCCGGAGGTTGGCGTCGCATCGAGATAGTTGCGCCCGCACGCCACCCGCACATGGTCCTGCGACACGAGGCAGCCATTGGTCGGATCGAAGCCGCGCCAGCCGATATAGGGGATATAGACTTCGGCCCAGGCGTGGCTGGCGTCGGACTGAATCTTGTTCTCGTAATTGGCCCCGGTGAAGATGTAGCCCATGCGGTAGCGCGCCGGGATGCCCAGAAGCCGCGCCAGCGTGATGAACAGGTTGGCGAAGTCCTGACAGACGCCCTTACGATTGGCATAGACATCAAAAGGCGTGGTCGAAAACGAGGTCGAACCGGGCACGTACTGATAGTCGCGGTAGATGGTCAGGTTAATGTCGTTCAGCGTGTCCATGACGTGGCCGGCATTGCGCTCCGAGAAGGCGCGCGCATAGACCAGCAGTTCGGCGATCTGCGTTTCCGGCATTTCGAGCAGCAGCAGATAAGGCTCCATCACCTGAAGCTGCCACGGCATCCACGAAATGGGGAAGCGCGCCTGACGCTGGGCCGGGCCGTAATCGTCCGGGGCCTGTCCAAAAATCTTGACCAGTGAGCGGCACGAGACGGTCAGTTGCCTGTACGGCTTGATGATCGAATAGTGGATGTTCTGATTACCGAACACGTCCTCAAAGCGCACATCCTCGCCCTCGGCCGAAATGGTCAGGGTTGAATGGATGACCTCCTGAAGCTGATCTTCGACCGGCAGCAGGCGGAAGGTGTGGGTCGAATGTTCAACCGCCTTCTCATAGGTGTATTCGGTCGAATGCACCACGTCATAAAGGCGGTAGGTGAGGGGGCTGCCGTCCGGGGCGTGGGTGACCGAACGGGCATTAATCACGTTCGACTGCACGTGGCTCATGCTGGCCAGCTTGGCGACGATGGAGGCCTGCTGCGACTGGGCCTGCACGCTGGCGAACAGGGCGTTGCGTTCGGTGATCTTCTCGAGCGGCCCGCCCTGAAGGATGGGAGAAGACAGGGCCGACGGGCGGTCCGGCTGCTGAGGCGGCACCGGCAATTTCGGCGGGGCTTCTTTCTTGTTGGTCCAGATGACCGCGCCGCGCCGCGCGATGATCAGTTGCCCGCCCTGCATCGGCGTCCACTTGCCTGACGCAAACGGCGAGGAGGCGAAGACCACCGCCGTGCGGAAGGTGTCGCGCGGATTGTTCAGCGCGAACGACGCAGCGTCCGACTGAAACCCTTCGGCGGCGTGCGGCGGCTTGATGCGGCTGTAATAGAGGCTCGACTGCGATTTGGAGCCGTAGAAGACCGCCACCGTCACGCCATCGGAAATGGCCATGTCGGCGGATCCCAGATCATCCAGTTGCAGGAACCAGCTCAGAAGGACGTTGTGGTCGATGGCCGCGAGCGTGCGCGCGCCGTAATCCTCGATCTTGCCCAGCAGGAAGACCAGAGCCAGCTCTGAATCGGTGCGCCCCAGCGGCTCCAGAAAGATCGACTTGTTGTGGTGCAGCTTCTTGATGGCTTCCTTGTCGAGGTTGCCATTGTGCATGAACACCCAGTCCTGACCGGCAAATGAGCGGGTGAAGGGCTGGGTTTCCAGATGGGTATAGCCGGTGGCCGCGCCGCGCACCTTGCAGAAGAAGACGGTCGAGCGGAACCCTTCCCAGTCGCTCATCGCCCCCTTGAGCGACACCGTGTCCTTGGCCGCCGGGTCCTTGGCCACCATTGCGGCCTTATTATCCGCCGGGTACCATGCCAGACCCCAACCGAGCGTATGGTCGCCCTTTTGCGGGCCGGTGCGAAACTTCAGGTCGATGAGCGGCGAACTTAAGCCGTCGAAACTAAACGCAAAGATGTCGCTCGAAATATCGCTGAACAACGGGTGGTCCTTCTTGCTCACAGGAAACTAAACGGCCTTGGCCGGGTCTTGTCCATATGCCGTGCCGTATCAGAGTTACACATTTTTTTTGTCTTCGTTACAGTTCTGTGACGTGATTTTGTGGGAAAAGCCGACGTAAGCTGACGGATTGAAACGAAGCCTCTCACTTCATACCTCCCCAGCTTGCTGGGGAGGGGGACCGCACGAGGCGCGAAGCGCGAGATGCGGGGGTGGGGGCTTCAAGCGGCCCGGCGATTCTGTAGATTGCAGGTCGCAGGATATCTACCACCTCTCCCTGCCGGTGCAGGGAGGTGTAAGACGGCCATCTCTCCTTGCCAGAGGCAGGGAGGTATAAGACTGGATGAGTGAATGACCATACTGACGGCGCTGCATCACGTTACCGATTATCGTTACGAGCGGCCGATCGGCATGGGACCGCAGGTCATCCGGCTAAGGCCTGCCCCGCACACCCGCGCCCATGTGCAGTCTTACCGGCTGAAGGTCGAGCCGGAAAACCACTTCATCAACTGGCAGCAGGACCCCTTTGGCAACTGGCTGGCGCGCATCGTCTTTCCGGACAAGGTGGCGCAGTTCCGCGTCGAGGTCGATCTGGTCCTTGAAATCAAGGTCTTCAATCCGTTCGATTTTTTCCTCGAAGACACGGCGACCCACTATCCGTTCACCTATGCGGTGTCGCTCAAAGAGGAACTGACGCCCTATCTGGAAATCAAGGAACGCGACGACCTGCTGATGGACTTTGTACGGTCCATGCCGGACCTTAACCCGGCGACGGGCGAAAAGTGGGGGACGGTCGATTTTCTGGTCGCCTTCAATCAGAAGGTCAATTCGCACCTCAACTACACCCTGCGCATGGAGCCGGGGGTGCAGACCTCGGCCGAGACCCTGACCCTGCTTCAGGGGTCGTGCCGTGACATGGCGTGGCTGGCCTGTCAGGCCCTGCGCCACAAGGGGTTCGCCACGCGCTTTGTCTCCGGCTATTCGATCCAGCTCAAGGCCGATGTCGAATCGCTGGACGGCCCGTCCGGCGTCAGCGAGGACGTCACCGACCTGCACGCCTGGTACGAGGTCTATCTGCCCGGTGCCGGCTGGATCGGGCTTGATCCGACGTCGGGCATGTTCACCGGCGAAGGCCATATCCCGCTGTGCTGCGCCCCCAACCCTACCTCAGCGGCGCCCATTACCGGGGCGCACGAACCGGCACAGTCGCAGTTCAGCTATGAGATGGGCGTGACGCGCATCTATGAGTCGCGCCGCGTCACTCAGCCCTATACGGACGGCGAATGGCAGCGCATCGACGCGCTGGGGCATAAGGTCGATAAGGCCCTGACGGCGCAGGATGTGCGCCTGACCATGGGCGGCGAGCCGACCTTCGTGTCGCTGGATGACCGCACGGGCGATGAGTGGCATTTTACGGCCCTGTCTGAGACCAAGAAGAAACTGGGTTTCGACCTGTTCAAACGCCTGTCGGCGCGCTTCGCCAAGGGCGCGCTGGCGCAGCACGCGCAGGGCAAGTGGTATCCCGGTGAAATCCTGCCGCGCTGGGCGATGAACGCCTTCTGGCGGCTGGACGGTAAGCCCCTCTGGCTCAATGCGGAGCTTCTCATTGATCCGGAAGCCCCCGCCCATGAGCCGCAGGCGACGGCGCGTACCTTCCTGCGCACGCTGGCCGGGGCGCTGGGCCTGCATGAAGACCTCGTGATTGACGCCTATGAGGACATTCCCTACCACCTGTGGAAGGAGCAGCGCCTGCCGCTTGAGGGCGAGATGCTGAAGGCCGATGTCTATGAGGCGACGGAGCGTAAGCGGCTTCAGGCGCTTCTGGACAACGATCTGGGCCAGCCGACGGGTTTCGTCCTGCCCCTGCAATATTCGGCACAGTTTGACGGCTGGATGTCTAACCCGTGGCGGTTCCGCACCGAAAAGATGATGCTGCTGCCCGGCGACTCGCCGGTGGGGCTGCGTCTGCCGCTGGGGGCGCTGCCGTTGGTCGATCAGACTGAGGTGGACGCGCATCTCTTCCCGCCGCGCTCGCCCTTCGCCCCGACCGAGGCCTTACCGGAGGCGCAGTCTCTGGTGCCGCGCTTTGCCAGGGCCATCGGCACGGCGGGCGACCCAAAGCGCTGGGCCGGGCCCAATGGTCTGGTGCGCTCGGCCCTGTGCGCTGAGGTGCGGCATGGCAAGCTGTTCCTCTTCCTGCCGCCGACCGCCTATGCCGAGCACTATTTTGAGCTGATTTCGGCCATCGAAGCGGTGGCCGCGCACCTCAAGGTGCCGGTGGTCATCGAAGGTTACGGCCCGCCGCGCGACCACCGCATCGAGTCCTTAAGCGTCACGCCTGACCCCGGCGTCATCGAGGTCAATATCCAGCCGGCGCGCCATTGGGATGAGTTGAAAGACATCATCACCACAGTTTATGAGGAGGCGCGTCTGGCGCGGCTGGTCGCCGACAAGTTCCTGATCGACGGCAAGCGCGTCGCCACGGGCGGCGGCAATCACATCGTCATGGGGGCGCAGAAGCCGGAGGATTCGCCGTTTTTGCGCCGTCCTGACCTGCTGGGCTCGATGATCCGCTTCTGGCAGAACCACCCCAGCCTGTCCTACCTGTTTTCGGGGATGTATATCGGGGCGACGTCTCAGGCCCCGCGCATCGACGAGGCGCGCCACGAGTCGCTGTATGAACTGGAAATCGCCCTGTCCAACCTGCCCAAGGGCGAGGCGGAACAGGCCCCGTGGCTGGTGGACCGCCTGTTGCGTAACCTGCTGGTCGATCTGACCGGCAATACGCACCGGGCGGAATTCTGCATCGACAAGCTCTATTCGCCGGATTCCGACCGTGGGCGGCTGGGCCTGCTCGAAATGCGCGGCTTTGAGATGTCGCCGCACCCGCAGATGAACCTCATTCAGGCGCTGCTGATCCGCGCCCTGATCGCCGTCTTCTGGAAAAAGCCCTATACGGGGCGGCTGGTGCGCTGGGGCACGCAGTTGCACGACCGCTTTATGCTGGGCCATCAGGTGCGCGAAGACCTCCATGAGGTGCTCGATTTTCTGAAAAGCCACGGCTATGCCTTCAGCCGCGACTGGTTCATTCCCTTCTTCGATTTCCGTTTCCCGTCACTGGGCAGCGTGCAGATCGGCGGCCTGACGCTGGAGCTGCGCGCCGGGCTGGAGCCGTGGCCGGTGATGGGTGAGGAGCCGTCCGGCGGCGGCACGTCGCGCGGCGTCGATTCCTCGGTCGAGCGCATGGAGGTGGTGCTGTCCGGTGCGGTGGGTGATCAGCACGTCGTCACCTGTAATGGTCGCCGCCTGCCGCTGCACCCGACGCGCGATGCCCATATTCAGGTAGCGGGTGTGCGCTATAAGGCCTGGGCCCCGTGGTCGAGCCTGCACCCCAACCTGCCGGTCAATACGCCCCTGCAGTTCGATGTGATCGACACGCGGCTGGAACGTTCGCTCGGCGGCTGCCGCTATCACGTCATGCACCCCGGCGGGCGCAATTACGAGCAGTTGCCGCTCAATGAAAACGAGGCCGAAGGCCGCCGCCTGTCGCGCTTTGAGGCCCCGACCCATACGCCGGGCCGCGTGCGCGTGCCGGCCCTGCATATCAATCCGGACTATCCGATGACGCTCGATCTGCGGCGAAAAGACTAGGCCGTAGACTCATAACGCTCTGATCCAGATGCGAGAGGCTAAAATCTTGACAGCGGCAAGGAAGTTGAGGGGATTTTTGTCATACC
>NZ_JAIWNX010000094.1 GCF_020217185.1 Asticcacaulis sp. | reverse complement strand
CCCGGAACGGTTTCCACAAGACGGCCGTCTTTGAGGCTGACCACGCGGTCCATATGCCCGGCCAGTTCCAGATTATGGGTGGCGATCAAGGCCGCGACCCCCTGCGCCTTGACGATTGTCCTCAGGGCGTCGAACACCTGTTGAGAGGTCTGGGGATCGAGATTGCCTGTCGGTTCATCGGCGAGCAACAGGCGCGGGGCATTGACCAGAGCGCGGGCAATGGCCACGCGTTGCTGCTCTCCGCCTGACAGTTGCGCCGGCTGGTGATCAAGGCGTTCGCCGAGCCCCAGTTGCTCCAGAAGCCCCCTCGCCCGCGTTTCCGCCTGTTTGAGCGGCAGACCCAGCACGCGCTGCGGCAGGGCGACATTGCCCAAGGCCGTAAATTCCGGCAGCAGGTGATGGAACTGATAGACAAAGCCGATCTTTTGCAGACGTGCGCGGGTCCGGGCGGCCTCGCTGGCGCGGGTAAAGTCTTCCCCGTCGATGGTCAGTTGCGCCTCTTCGGAGGATTCCAGCAAACCGATACAATGCAACAGCGACGACTTACCGGAGCCGGAGGGCCCGATCAGCCCGACCACCTCACCGGCGCGCAGGTCGAGATCGACGCCTTTGAGCACGTCCAGCGTGCGACCATCGGCGATGGGATAGGCGCGCACCAGGCCGCGCAGGGACAGAACCACATCATTCATAAGCCCATTATTCATATCTCAGGGCCTCCACGGGTTCGAGCTTGGACGCCCACAGGGCCGGGAACAGGGTGGCCACGCAGGTAGCGATCATCGAAAAGCCAACGATAATCAGCACTTCGGTCGGTTCAACCTTGGCCGGTATATAGGCGAGGTAATAGACCTCTTCGTTGAAGACCTTCACATTGAAAAGGGCTTCGACGATCTGCTGGATCGGGCGGATAAAGATGCAGAACAGTGTGCCGATGGCGACGCCCAGCACTGTACCGGTGGCCCCGATAATAGCCCCCGACAGGAAGAATATCTTGGTAATCGAAGTACGATCCGCGCCTAAGGTCCGCATGATGGCGATGTCGCGCGTCTTGTTCTTCACCAGCATGACGATGCCGGAAATGATGTTCATAGCGGCGATCAGCACGATCAGCATCAGGATCAGGCGCATCACGTTGCGTTCGACCTGAAGGGCGTTCCACAGGGGCGCATTGCGCTGCGTCCAGTCGAGCAGGATCGCCTTATCCCCTGCGGCCTTGCGAAAAGCCGGGTAGTAGTCCTTGATATTATAGGGGTCTTTCACCTTGATTTCGACGGTATCCCACTCGTCCTCGCGGTCGAAGAAGAGTTGCGCCTGCGGCAAGGGCATAAAGACAAAGGCCGCGTCCAGCTCCGACACACCGCTTTTGAAGATGCCGCCCACCACATAGGGCTTACGGCGCGGCATGGCCCCGAAGGCCGTGCTGCCCGATGGCGACAACAGCGTCAGTTCGTCCCCGACACGCACATTCATCTGGCTGGCCAGACCTTCCCCGATGAGAATAACGTCACCGCCATATTCACCGACGCCAAATCCATCCAGAGAACCGGATTTGATATTGTCGCGGATGATCGGCGTGTTTTTCAACGCCGCCACATCGACGCCGCGCATATAGGCCAGACCCGCCTGCGAAAACGGCCCCTGCGCCAGACCCGGCGATTCCACGTAGGGCGAGGCTTCGATGACGCCCGGAATGGCGCGCAGCCGCTTAAGCATGGCGTCGCGACCGTTCCAGTCGGTCAGGGGTTCGCCTGCCACAAACTGATGGCCATTAAAGGCCAGCACGCGCGACATCAACTCGTCGCGAAAGCCGTTCATCACCGACATGACGATGATCAGCACGCCCACGGCCAGCGTGATGCCGATAAAGCTGATGATGGCGATGAGGGCGATGCCGCCGTCCTTGCGTTTGGTGCGCAGATATCTGAGCGCCAGATCGGTTTCCCAGGCGGAGAAAGAAAACAGCGACAACAGCCCCTTCATCATTTTGCCTTGGTCAGTTGTTCAAGGACGGCATCGAAGGCCGCCGTATGACGTTCGCCCGTGGCGCGGTGCTTGATTTCAACCTGACCTTCGGCAATGCCCTTGGGCCCGATGATCAGTTGCCACGGAATACCGATCAGGTCCATCGAGGCGAACTTGGCGCCCGGACGGTCGTCCGTATCGTGATAGAGCACGTCACGCCCGGCGGCGGTCAGCGCCTTATAGGCCTTGTCGCAGGCCGCATCGCAGGCTTCGTCACCGACGCGCAGATTGATCAGGGCCACATCGAAGGGGGCGACGCTTTCGGGCCAGATGATGCCCGCTTCGTCGTGGCTGGCTTCGATGATGCCACCGATCAGGCGCGACACGCCGACGCCGTAAGAGCCCATGTGGACATTGACCTGCGCGCCGTCGGGACCGGAGACCCTGGCGCCCATCGGTGCGGAGTATTTTTCACCGAAATAGAAGATGTGACCGACTTCGATGCCGCGCGCCGACAACTGCTTGTCCGCCGGAACGGCATTAAAGGCCGCCTCGTCGTGCATTTCTTCGGTGGCGGCGTAGAGCGATGTGCGCTGATCGACCAGCCCTTGCAGATCGTCCCAGTCCACATCGGCACCGGGGGCCGGCATATCAACCAGATCCTTATGGCAGAAGACGGCGCTTTCGCCGGTTTCGGCGAGGATGATGAATTCGTGGCTGAGGTCGCCGCCGATCGGGCCGGTATCGGCGCGCATCGGCACCGCCTTCAGGCCCAGACGGCTGAAGGTATTGAGATAGGCGATGAACATGCGGTTATAGGCCTTGCGCGCCGAGGCCTCGTCGATGTCAAACGAGTAGGCGTCCTTCATCAGGAACTCACGGCCGCGCATGACGCCGAAGCGCGGGCGCTGCTCATCGCGGAACTTCCACTGGATGTGGTAGAGGTTCATCGGCAGGTCCTTGTAGGACTTGACCGTGCCACGGAAGATTTCCGTGATCATTTCCTCATTGGTCGGGCCATAGAGCATCTCGCGCTCATGGCGGTCCTTGATGCGCAGCATTTCCTGGCCGTAGTCGTCATAGCGACCCGACTCGCGCCACAGATCGGCCAGTTGCAGCGTCGGCATCAGAAGCTCAACCGCACCGGCGCGCTGCATTTCCTCGTGCACGATCTTTTCGATCTTGCGCAGCACCCGCAGACCCAGCGGCAGCCAGGCATAGATACCGGCGGCCTCCTGACGGATCATGCCGGTACGCAGCATGAGACGGTGCGAGACGATCTGGGCTTCGGAGGGATTTTCCTTAAGCAGCGGAAGCAAATAGCGCGACAGGCGCATGGGCAGGGAACCTTGGGATTGCGGCAAACTGGCCCTGTACTAGCCAGCTTCGCCGTCATTGATCAATGCTAAAAAGGCGGAAATAGGACGGGCCGATCAGGCCGCAGGGATTTCCGGCAGCGGAATGAGGCCAAACTGCACGATGACCATAACAATGGCCCACACCACCACGGCCACGACCGTGTTGATCAGCAGCTTCTTTTTGAGATTGTGGAAGACCGGCGCACCGGGGTCGCCGCCGTCCTTCGTCTCGATACCGGCTTCGTGATGGCTCACATTGCCAAACGGCAGAATGGCAAACAGAGTCACCCACCAGATCATCAGAAGAATGGCAATGCTGGTCAGAGGTCCCATTACGACGCCTTGTCCTTATCCGTCACATCGGAAGAAGATTGGTCCTTTTTGCGGAACATCGTCAAGCCGCCAAACACCACAAACAGGATGATGAAGGTCACCCACGGAAAGCCGCCCTTGTGGTCAGAGGTTTCAGCCTTTTCCGCCACCGGTGCCACTGAAGCGACAGGAGACGCTGGCGCGGCCTGGACAGAAACCGGCGCAACCGTGAGGGCCAGAGCGAGCCAAACCGCTTTCATATCAAAGCAGTCCGGCGGTTTCTTCGAGGCCGAGGACGAGGTTGAGATTCTGCACCGCCGCGCCCGACGCCCCCTTGCCCAGATTGTCGAACACCGCCACCAGATTGGCCGTATCGCCGTCTTCCTGACCGAAGACGTGGATCAGCAACTGATTGGTGTCGCGCAAAGAGTCGCCATTGACGAACGTCGCCGACGCTGTCTCTTCGAGCGAAGCGACGCGCACAAAGGGTTCACCGGCATAGTGGGCGCTGAGGATGTTGAAGATGGTGGGCAGGTCAGGCGCATCCGGCAGGGCCCACAGGTGCAGCGGCACCTCAACGATCAGGCCTTGCGCAAAATTGGCGACGGTCGGCGAAAAGATCGGCGCGGTTTCCAGCCCGGCATAGAGCTGCATTTCCGGCAGGTGCTTGTGCGTCAGGCCCGTGGCATAGATGCGTTCGCGCCCCTGCCCGCTTTCGAACTCCGCAATCATCGCCTTGCCGCCGCCGCTATAGCCGGTCAGCGACGTGGCCACCATCGGGAAGAAGGGCGGCAGGACGCCCAGCTCGACCAGAGGCCGTGTCAGGGCAATGAAGCCGGTGGCGTGGCAGCCGGGATTGCTGATGCGCTTTGAAGCCCGGATCAGATCGCGCTGATCCTCGGTCATTTCGGGGAAGCCGTAGGTCCAGCCCTCAGCGACGCGGTGGGCCGTCGAAGCGTCAATCACCACGACGTCCGGGTTTTCGATCAGGGCGACCGCCTCCTTCGCCGCCTCATCGGGCAGGCAGAGGATGACGGCATCGGCGGCATTGAGCGCTTCGCGACGGGCTTCGGTGTCCTTGCGGCGATCATCGCTCAGGCGGATCAGGTCGATCTCCGGGCGCTTTTCCAGCCGCTCGCGGATTTGCAGACCGGTGGTGCCGGCTTCGCCATCGATGAAAACCTTATGGGACATGATACGCTCCTTGGTCAGCGGACGAAAGATACCCCACCCCCACATCTCGCTTGCTTCGCAAGCTCGTGCGGTCCCCCTCCCCAACAAGTCGGGGAGGTATTAAGTCAGAGCGTCTTATTGGGAAAACAGCCCTGAAAAAAGTGAAAAACACCCGTCGGGCTGCCCCGAGGGTGTTTTTCTCCGTATTCCGGAAGAGGGCACTTGGGGAAAACGACGTTTCCCCCCAAGACCTCGATTAACGCTTCGAGAACTGGAAGGAACGGCGAGCCTTGGCGCGGCCGTACTTCTTACGCTCGACGACACGCGAGTCGCGCGTCAGGAAGCCAGCCGCCTTCAGCGCCGGGCGCAGGGCGGGCTCGTAATAGGTCAGAGCCTTCGACAGGCCGTGACGGATGGCGCCGGCCTGACCCGACAGACCCGAACCGTGAACCGAGACGATGACGTCGAATTGCGACGCACGGTCGGTCAGGTTCAGCGGCTGAGCGATCATCATGCGCAGAACCGGACGCGCGAAATAGACTTCCTGCGCGCGGTCATTGATGATCCACTTGCCCGAACCCGGCTTGATCCAGACGCGGGCGACGGCGTTCTTACGCTTACCGGTGGCATAGGCGCGGCCGTACTTGTCGAGTTGCTGAACGCGCTCAACCGGCGCATTTTCAGGGTTCGACGACAGGGAAGCGAGGGCTTCGAGGCCTTGAGCTTGAACTTCAGACATTCTTAGACGCTCCGGACGTTCTTGCGGCTCAGGGCCTTGAAGTCGATGACTTCCGGCGATTGAGCTTCGTGGGGGTGCTCCGAACCGGCGTAGATACGCAGGTGGGTCATTTGGGCGCGGGCCAGCGGCGATTCCTTGGGCAGCATACGCTCAACCGCCTTGGTCAGGACGCGCTCAGGGTACTTGCCGCTGAGGATCTGACCCATGGTGCGTTGCTTGACGCCGCCGGGGTGACCCGTGTGCCAGTAGAAGATCTTGTCCGTCAGCTTCTTGCCGGTGTAGTGCACCTTGTCGGCATTGATGACGATGACGTAGTCGCCGGAATCGACGTGCGGGGTGTAGTCAGGCTTGTGTTTGCCGCGAAGACGCATGGCGATGAACGAAGCCAGACGGCCGACAACGGCGTCCTGGGCGTCAATCACGATCCACTTCTTCTCGACATTGGCGGGCTTGAGCGCCGCGGTCGCAGAGGTAAGCATGGGAGATTCCTTTGGTGAAATCCGGGGTTTGAAACGGGTGCTTCCTGCCGTGACAGACGCCACCGCCGGAAAAGTCGGGAGCGTATAGACGAGGCAAATGGCCGCGTCAACAGTTATTTTTGACAAAAATTGAAACAGGCAATTGTTTTTATTGATATTTTTTAATTAGGTATTAAATTACCGTATCAAATCGTCATAATTCTGTGCCCGCTTGTCTTTACATAAGCCGCATCCGATTCCAAACGGTAGTGTCCCTTACGCGCAAAGGTGTTTCCATGTCGCTGTCCCGCCGTACCCTCCTCTCTTCGTCTCTGGCCACCTCTGCGGCCTTTACCGGCATGGCGCTGTGGATCAGCAAGGCCGCGGCGGCCCACCGCCTGACCGAAAACGCGCCCGACACCTATGTCAATCAGATCGAAGGCTATGGCCCGCTGGTGAAGGACCCCAACGGTATCGCCGACCTGCCCGCTGGCTTCTCCTACCGCATCTTCTCGCGTCAGGGCGAAACCATGAGCGACGGCCTGCTCGTGCCGGGTAAGCACGACGGCATGGCCTGCTTCCCGCACGGCCCGAACACGGTGCTGCTGGTGCGTAACCACGAAATCAAGCACAGCCTGAGCAAGATGGGCCCGTTCGGCGCGCAGAACGAACTGTTCGGTAAGGTCGATGCGGCCAAGGTCTATGACTTCGCCCCCGACGGTCGCCCGCTGCACGGCGGCACGACCACGCTGGTCTATAATATCAAGGAACAGAAGCTGGTCAGCCATCACCTGTCGCTGGTTGGCACCTCAACCAACTGCGCCGGCGGCCCGACGCCCTGGGGCTCGTGGCTCACGTGTGAGGAGACCTCGCAAAAGGCCCCCAACGGCGTTGGCAAGGATCACGGCTATGTCTTCGAAGTGCCGGCGCGCGCCGAAGGCCTCGTCAAGGCCGAGCCGATCAAGGCGATGGGCCGCTTCGAGCACGAGGCCGTGGCCGTCGATCCCAAGACCGGCATCGTCTATCTGACCGAAGACGCCGGGGACTCGGCCTTCTATCGCTTCATCCCCAAGGTGCCGGGCAAGCTGCGGGAAGGTGGTAAGTTGCAGGCGCTGGTCATCAAGGGCAAGCCGCACGCCCTGACCGATAATAAGACCGCCATCTTCTGGCAGCAGGGGGACTGGTTCGAAAGCGAATGGGTCGATCTCGACGAGGTCGAAAGCCCCAATAACGATCTGCGCACCCGCGCCCACGCCAAGGGCGCGGCCCAGTTCGCGCGCGAAGAAGGCATCTTCTTCGGCGAGGGCGAGCTTTACTTCACCTGCACCTCCGGCGGTCCCGGTGAAAACGGCCAGATCATGCGCTATGTGCCCAGCCCCCACGAAGGCACGCCTCAGGAGGCCCGCGCCCCCGGCCGTATCCAGCTCTTTGCCGAGCCGAACAACGACCTGCTGTTCGACTATGTGGACAATATCGTCGTCTCGCCGCGCGGTCAGCTCTTTGCCTGCGAAGACCGCTATTCCGACACGCTGAAAAACCACCTGAAGATCATCACCCGCGAGGGCAAGGTCACCACCTTCGCCCGCAATACCGAACCGACCAATTCAGAATGGGCCGGGGTGTGCTTCTCGCCCGACGGCTCAACCATGTTCGTCAACCTGCAAAACCCCGGCTGGACGCTGGCCATCACCGGCCCGTGGGATCGGTTCAGCACGGAGGCCGTCAAGGGGTAAGGTTACGCATAAGGTAGGCAAAGACCGTGGGGCCACAGGCCCCACACCCCATTACCGGGCGCTCGAACGGCACGACCTGGGTTTGTCTGCAAAATAAAGCGGGGCTTCGCCCCAAAAAAAACTTCCGTCACGCGCCCTGCATATCCGGTTTGAGCGCGGATAGGTGATGGGGTGCAGGGGCCCCTGCCTCTTTCCTTCGGCTTCGCCTTCCCCTCCGTCTTTTTGCCTTTCAGGCAAAAATCCACCTCCCTATGCCTGCGGCACAGGGAGGAGGGTCAACTTAAAAATTACGACGGCGGAAGTCGCGATCGGCGCGGGCGACCTTCCACAGCAGCAGGGTGGCCAGAATGAGCAGCCCGACGGCGCCCAACTGGTGCAGCAGGCCGAAGGCGATGTGCACATTGGTCCACAGGGTCGCGACGCCTAGAGCGGCCTGACACCAGACCAGCACACCGAAGGCTGCGGCGATCAGGCGCATACCGTCATCGAGGCAGCGCCGCCACAACCACAGGACCAGAGCCGTGGCGTAGAGCAGAAGGATATAGGCGTTGAAGCGGTGCAGGACCTGCACCATGCCCTGATCGTGGACGAAGACGTGCCACAGGCCTTTGGAATAATCGACAAAGGGCACGACACGCCCGCCCATCAGTGGCCAGTCATTATAGACCAGCCCCGCATCGTTACCAGCGACCAGCGCGCCCAGCATGGATTGCAGGAAGGTCAGGCCAAACAGACCCGCGACGGCGGCGACCCAGCCACCGGGCGCGCCATGCCCGCGCGATTGGCCGTGCAAGGCTTCGTTGGCCGTCCATATGGCAAAGATCATAATGACCAGGGCCAGGCTAAGGTGTGTCATCAGGCGTTCCGGGGCGACGTCGATGCGGTTGGCCAGCCCCGAATGCACCATCCACCAGCCGATCGTCCCCTGCACGCCGACCAGCCCGACGAGTAAGGCGCAGCGCCAGATCAGGCGCTGCGGGATGGCCTGCATAAACAGGAAGACAATAAAGGGGATCAGGACCGCGACTCCGATCAGGCGGCCCAGCAGGCGATGGCCCCATTCCCACCAGAAGATGAATTTGAACTGCTCCACCGACATGTTCGCATTCACCTGCTTGTACTGCGGTATCTGCTGGTACTTGGTGAATTCTTCGGCCCATTGGGCGTCATTCAGCGGCGGCACTACACCGTGGATGGGCTTCCATTCGGTGATCGACAGGCCTGAGCCGGTCAGGCGCGTGGCGCCACCGACCATGACGATCAGCACGACCATAGCGGCCACGATAGAGAGCCAGATGGCCACGGAAGGAGATTTGAGCGGAAGCCTCACCGTTACGCCTCACTGAAAAATAATTGTTGGGTTCCGTCGGGCGGACCTGTTCAACTGCGGCGAAATAACCTGTAATAGGCATTGGCCGTGCGTTTTGATTTGCCCACAGGGAGGGGTGAAATTCAAGCGATGCGCGACGGAAAAATGTGAAAGGTTCCACAAATGGGTGTTCAGGACTGGATTCTGGCCGGTATGACGGGGTTCATCGTCGGTTGGATCGCCAACAACCTGACCAGGAGCCGCTACAGCGCCATCATCAATATGTTTGTGGGCATTTTCGGGGCGATCCTGATGACGTTTTTCATCCATATTCTCGATATTTATCCGGATCGCTTCTACACGACGCTCAGGGCCGCCGGAGCGGGCTCGGCCGGTCTTCTGGCGCTGTTTCACCTGACGCGCGCCATCGAGAAGGTCAATGTCAAGAAATGAAGCGGGTAAGCCGATGAGCGACGATGCGACAAAGGGTCTCAGCCTGCCGGTGCGCCGCGTCATCGCCTGTATCGGCATTGTGGTGTTTCTGGCCGTCTATGTGGTGATCGTTTCCAGCATTGGCGAAAGGCTGCCTGACAACGATTGGGTGCACCTGCTGTATTACGGCCTGTCCGGCATACTCTGGGGGATTCCGGTGCTGCCGATCATAAGCTGGTCGGAAAACTACAAGGGGCGGAAGCGCTAAAGCGATATGTCGAAAAGTGTGAGCGGTTTTCGACAAAAATATCGCGACAAAACAAAAATTTAGATCGGGATCAGGCTCCCCTTTAAAACCATCCCGATCTAGAGAGGCAGGAAGCTGTCGTCGTCGGAATTGGGTGGCCGCTTGCCGACGGCAAAGCCGCTGGCGGCCCACAGCGTCCATACGGTCAGCACACCGAGGCCCAAAAGGCAGATGATCAGCCGATCCACGACCGCCTTTTGCGCGTGCTGGATCATCC
>NZ_JAIWNX010000093.1 GCF_020217185.1 Asticcacaulis sp. | reverse complement strand
AGCCGGCGGCGATGGTCAGCAGGACCACGACCATCAGATGCACCAGCGTGTGTAATAGGCCCCGCTTTAACACAGCCAATAAACCCAGCATCACGACCACAAAAGCCGCCACGCCTGCCCCCCAGACCACCCACTCCGGATCGGTCAGCGGCCCGCGCAACGGCACACCGGCGGTGAGCAGCAGAAGCGCAGCGAGACCTGAGAGGACGGCTATGGCGCGGTTCATGGGGCGTATCCGAACGGGTGCCGCTATGGGTTTCTAGCGGCTGTCAATATAGTGACAATAACGCAGAGTCTCGGCAGACGCATCTTACAAATGGGAAATGGGGTGACTCATCCGAGTCAGGCGAGAGATTGGCTCCGCTTCGCTCCGCCGCGTCTGCGTGTGATCATTGTGCCTCCGGCAAAATGATCATCACTTGGGTATTTTCGGTGCGCTGACGCTACGCTCTTTGAGCGCGTCGAACCTCTTATCGGGTCGAACCAAGCTCCGGATGATGAAAAGAAAAGGGACTGCCCATTGGGCAGTCCCTTTTCTTTTGATGGTCGGGGCGAGAGGATTCGAACCTCCGACCTGCTGCACCCAAAACAGCTGCGCTACCAGGCTGCGCTACACCCCGACACCCTGCCCACAGGCAAGGCGCGCTACATGCCACTTCAAAGCCGGTTCCGCAAGCCGTTTTACACACCACCCACAGAACAAGCGTCTATTGCGGCATCGGCCCCTTGCCTTCGAAGAAGCGGTGCGTGATGCGGTCGCCCGGCTTGATCCCCAGGGCATCAGCCTGACCGCCATTGATTTCCAGAACCGCCGCCGCCGGGCCGAACGAATGCAGCGGCGTTTCGTTCATCGGCATCGTGTTCTTCTGAATGGAAATCACCTCGCCTGACTTAGAAATATAAAGAATATCAAGCGGTATATGCGTATTCTTCATCCAGAAGGCGCGTTCGCGGGCATCCGGAAACAGGAACAGCATCCCCTGCCCGGTCGGCAGTTTATCGCGGTTCATCAGCCCGGTTTCGCGTTCCTGTTCGTCATCAGCGATTTCCACCTGAAACGCATGGGTGATACCGCCGGATAGAACCTGAAGCGCTTCGCGCTCCGGTGGTTTCGGCTGGCAGGCCGCGAGAATCAAAAAAAGCGGGAGCCATTTTACGTTCTTGATCATAGGGTTACCGGAATTCATAGGGTTTACCCGTCGCCTTGTCGATCAGTTCGATCTCAAACAGGGCCGGCCAGTATTTACCGGTGACCAGCAGGTGTTTGGTTTCCGGATTGAAGGCAATGCCGTTCAGCACATCAATGCGCTGCGTAATGGCCGGGCCATAGGCCATCAGACCTTTCAGATCGACAATGCCATTGATCTTGCCGTCCTTCGGGTCGATACGGACAATATAGTCGGTTTGCCAGACGTTGGCATAGACCTGCCCGCCGATATATTCCAGCTCATTGAGCATCTCTATGGGCTCGCCGCGCAGGGTCACCGGTACGTCGCTGACCACCTTGAAGGTCTGAGGGTCGAGGAAGCGCAGGCGGTCGCTGCCATCGCTGAGAATCAGATGCGTGCCGTCAGCGGTCAGGCCCCAGCCTTCGCCCGTGTACGCAAATTCGCCCTTTGGCGCGAAGCTGTCGCGATCCCAGACGAAAGCTTTTCCGTGCGTCCAGGTCAGGCCGATGATGGCATTGCCCCACGGCGCCACACCTTCGGCAAAATAGGGCCGTGCAATATCGTGTTTGCGCTTGACCTCGCCAGTGGTCAGATCGACCTCGCGCAGCGACGAGGCCCCCGCCATGCCGGTGCTTTCAAACAGACGGCCGTTCTGAATGAACAGGCCTTGCGTAAAAGCCTGCGGATCGTGCGGATAGACCTTCACGACGCGGTAGGTATAGTGCGCCACCTCTGCCGGTGCGGCAGCCGTCGCGGGCGAGGTCTGGGCGTGGGCAGGCAAGGCGGTTGACAGCGCCGCCATCATGAGTGCCAGAGACCACCGAAAGGCTTTGAACACAGACTTCACCCTTCACACCCGCAAAGAAAAACGGAGGCGAAACCTCACCTCCGTTGGAAATTCGCTGGATTCAATGGCCGTTTCAAGGCCGTTTTTCCGCTCAGGCCATCGCCTTGGGCTGTACCTCGGTCACGACCAGCCCCTTGGGGCCTTCGCCAAAGCGCACCATCAGGGTATCGCCCTGCTGAACGTCCTCAAGACCAAAGCGACGCAGGGTTTCGATATGGATGAAGATGTCCGTCGGATCATTGCCACGCACCACGAAGCCATAGCCCTTGGTGCGATTGAACCATTTGATGGTGGCCGCTTCGAGATCACCGATGGTTGCCTGCACGTTATGCGTCGAACGCACAGCCGCCGGATCACGCGCTTCGCGTACAGGGCCGCTGCCGCTGTCTTCGAGTGCGGTGATCTGAATAACCTGCCAGCCCTTGGCGCGCTTGGCGATCTTGCATTCAATGGCGGCACCTTCGTGCGCCAGATCACGTCCCAGATCACGCAGTGCGGACACATGCAGCAGCACGTCGCGCATACCGGTCAATTCGGGGGATTGAGGCACGATGAAGCCGTAGCCCTTGCCGGCATCGAACCACTTCACGCGACCGGAAATAGCCTTTACGTCTTCCGCCTCGCTGCTCTTTGCGTAATCGTACAAACTCATATTCCTCACCAAGCCCACAAATAATCTACTGCGCGAGCACTATAACATGGATATTTTTAAATGGGCAGCGCCCCTGCCCCTCTCTTTTTTGAGACGATATGCGAAAATATCGCTTAATGCGAGTAAAAAAGCGGTAATTATGTCGCGTGGCGTAGCCTTGACGCAATATATGACGTTTTTGACACAGGTCCGCACATTCCGTTCGGAAAATCAGATGTGCGCAAAAATTGTGGAGAGAGGGGGTACGGTGGCAGTCCCTAGGGGAGTCGAACCCCTCTTTTCAGGTTGAAAACCTGACGTCCTAACCGATAGACGAAGGGACCGCGTCAAGAGGTGCGCTTGATAGCGTCACGCATTGTTCGTTGCAAGCGCTATTTTCGGCAATATCGCCTCAACTTGTGAATATATGGGCGATATCCTCGATTTCGAACTGCACGCCCTTGCGCCCCATATAGTCGTCGGGTTTCAGCCGCCCCGCCACGTGGATGGCGCCAACGGGATTAAACAGCGCCGCTCCCACCGCCGTATCCTGCGCGCGCCAGGCGATGGCTTTCAGACGCTTGCCGCCTTCGTCGATCAGGTCGCAACGCACGTGCCCGCCTTTCAGCGCTGAGGCATAGCCCACGCGCATCCCCGGCAGGACAAACATCGGCTCCGGATTGCCCTGACCGAAGGGGGCCATGATCTCAAAACGCTCCAGCAGGGCCCGCGTGCAGGTCGCGGCACTAAGCGCCGCGTCGATTTCCAGCCGGTCCTTACGGTCAGCCTCGACGGTAGCATTGGCAATATGCGCGTTCAGAAAGACGCGCAGTTCCGGGATGCGCGCGGCCTCAATACTAAGGCCCGCGGCCATGGCGTGCCCGCCGCCCGACAGCAACAGCCCGCTTTCAAAGGCTGCCGTCACCGCCTGCCCCAGATTGATCCCGGCCTGCGACCGACCTGACCCCTTGCCAATCCGCGTAACCGGGTCGATGCCAATGACGATGACCGGCTTGTGCCAGCGTTCGCGCAGCCGGCCCGCGACGATACCGATGACACCGGGATGCCAGTCTTCGTGCGCCACGATAATGACGTGGTCTTCGGCCGTAACCAGCCCCTTTGCGTCGGCCAGAGCCAAGGCCTGTTCCTGCACGGCGGCCTCGACGTCACGGCGCGTCTTGTTCAATTCATCCAGTTCCTGCGCCAGCGCCGCCGCCTCGTCCGCATCGTCGGTGGACAAGAGCCGTACACCCAGATCGGCGCGACCGATACGCCCGCCGGCATTGATGCGCGGCCCCAGCACAAAGCCGGAATGAAACACCCCGAGCGCTGTTGCCGCATCCTTGGGCTCGCCCCCGGCCACCTGCATCAGGGCGCGGATGCCCGTATTGTTCAGGCGCGACATGACCTTCAGCCCTTGCGAGGCCAGCGCGCGATTGAACCCACTCAGCGCCGTTACGTCACAGATGGCCCCCAGCGCCGCCAGATCGAGCCATTGGGTGAGGTCCGGTCTGGGCCGCTCAGCAAACAGCCCGCGCTTTTCGGCTTCGCGGTTAAGCGCCGCCAGCACCACAAACACCACGCCCGCCGCAGCCAGATTGCCCTGCGCCGAGGTACAGCCCGGCCGGTTGGGATTGACCACAGCACGGCATTTGGGCGGGTCTTCGCGCATGATGTGATGGTCAATCACCACGACCTCAAGCCCGATGCGCGCCGCATAGTCGAGCGCCCGGTGCGCTGACGCGCCGCAATCGACCGTGATGACCAGATCGGCCCCTTCGGCTTTTAATCGGTCAAAAGCCTTTTCCGACGGGCCATAGCCCTCCAGCATCCGGTCGGGCACATAGACGCTCAGCTCATGCCCCATATGACGGAACCAGCGCACCAGTTGCGCCGCCGAGGTGGCGCCATCGACATCGTAGTCGGCAAAGACGTAGATCTTCTGACGCGCCTGAAGCGCATCCAGAATGGCCGCCACCGCCTGCGGCATGTCCATAAAACAGTCGGGATCGGGGAACAGCGCTTTCAAGGTCGGGCGCAGATAGTCGTCGAGCCCCTCCGAGGTCACGCCGCGCGCGGCAATCGAGCGCGCCACCGGCTCGACAAAGGCCTCTTCCATCAGGCCTTTGAGCGCAATCTGCTGAGTGATCAAACGCAATTCATGCGGGCCGACATGCTGACTGTCGCGACGATCCACCCACAGACGGCCCGTAACCGACGTCTCCACCCCCAGAAACGGTGGCAGGTCGGTCAGGTTCTGGCGGGCAGGATCATCGGGCATGGGACATCACGATTGGAGGGGGCGACGCATATACAGCTTACGGATAGTCTGAGTCCGCGAAATCATCACCAGACTTTCGGTGCTGATAAACACCTCGCCGTCGGGCGACATCTCCTTTTGCACCCCGTCGAGCAATGCGCCGGGCGTGACGCCCGTGGCGACAAAGACAACATCCGAGGAGACCAGTTCGTTCAGGCTGTATTTACGGTCGAAGTCGCTCAGACCCAGGCGCTGCGCCCGCTGGCGCTCATCGTCATTGCGGAAGACCAGCCGGCCCTGAAACTGACCGCCGACGCATTTCAAAGCCGCCGCCGCCAGCACGCCTTCCGGCGCCCCTCCTGAGCCCAGATAGATGTCGATACCCGTTTCCGGCTGCGCCGTGTGGAAGACGCCGGCGACATCACCGTCGGTGATCAGGTGCACGCGCGCCCCGGCCCTGCGCAGCGACGCGATGATGCGGTCGTGGCGCGGGCGATCCAGCACACAGGCGACGATTTCAGAGACATCCACGCCCTTGGCCGCAGCCAGTGCCCGCACATTGTCTTCGGGGCTGGCGTCGAGATCGACCACGCCGTCGGGATAGCCCGGCCCAATGGCAATCTTGTCCATATAGGTGTCGGGCGCGTGCAACAGCCCGCCGCGCGGCGCGAACGCCACCACGGTCAGGGCGTTGTTCATGGCCTTGGCCGCCAGAGTCGTGCCTTCCAACGGGTCAAGCGCGATGTCGATTGCCATGCCCTTGCCCGTGCCGACCGCCTCACCGATAAACAGCATAGGGGCTTCGTCACGCTCGCCTTCACCGATGACGATACGGCCGTCCATGTCGATGGCATTGAGCGCCGAGCGCATGGCGTCCACTGCGGCCTGATCCGCCGCCTTCTCGTCTCCCTTGCCGATCCAGCCGTGCGCGGCAATAGCCGCCTCTTCGGCCACCCGAACAATGTCGAGGGCCAGGTCGAAACCCGTTTGTGACATAGGCATTTCCCTGTTGGTCTGTTCTTTTTATTTCGCCACGGGGGGCGGCTCGGCGCGCGCGCGCAGGCGGGCGGCCAGGCCTTCTATGGCAGCACTGTCGGCGCCCGTTTTGATCGGTGCCCCCAGAACGGGGTCGATGCGCGCATTAGCCGCCTTAGCCATGGCTTCCGGGGCCTTAAGCTCCCACGGCAAGGCATCAGCTGTTTTTTGAAGCTGATCGGATTTGGCCTTCAACGCCACCACCTGTTGCCTGATCTGCTCCGGCGTCGGCACATTCTGAGGCGGCGGCGGGAATTCAGACCATTTGGGGAAGCTGTCATAGGTGCGCGGCGAAGACGTTTCCTGCGCTGAAACGGACGCGGCAAAGGCTCCGATAACCGCACAGGGCAGCAAGAGCGCGTGGATCTTTGACCGCTTAATCATGAGGAAGCTCCGCAACCGATGGCATCGGTTATAAAAACCGGGCTGATCAAAAGCAAACTTTGCGAGTCCTGAACAGCCCTAAAACACGTCATAACGCGATGTTGCATATTATACAGTGAAAATTGTGGCGCAACGCCTGATGAAGCGCGTTAGAAAATAGCCAGAAACGACTCGCGGAGGCCGCCATGACTGAAAAAAGCACTGAGAAACCCGCTTCCAAGGCCAAAACCCGCAAGGCCACCGCTCCCAAAAAAGCCGTAGCCGCCGAAGCGACGCCCGCCGTCGCCCCCGCCCCTGTGGCCAAAGCCACACGCAAAACCGCGCCCAAAACAAAGACCGCCCCCAAGGCCGCCCCCGTCGAAGCCCCCGTGGCCCCACAGCCTGCGGCTCAGTCCGCACCGTCACCAGCTACCCCTGCGTCCGAACCGCCGCCCGAATCCACCTTTGATTCTGAGCAGATGAAGGCGCTGGAAGACCTGTCGATCAATCTCGCCAAGGCCGCCATTACCGCCCAGACGGCTTTGGCCAGCGCGGTTTTGAAACAACCGGATTTCAACGGCACGCCGAACGGCGATCCGTTTCAGGTCGCGCCTGCCATGACCAGCGTCATGACCTCACTGGCGCAAAACCCCGAAAAAGTCATCGAAGCCCAGACCGACCTGATGACCGGCTATATGTCGTTGTGGGCCGAAATGACCCGCCGGTCTCTGGGCGTCGAAAGCGAAGCTGACACCACGCCCAAGGACAAGCGGTTCTCTGATCCGCGCTGGCAGCAAAACCTCGTCTTCGACATGATGCGCAAGTCGTATCTTCTGTCCTCGACCTGGCTCAACAACCTTGTATCCTCTGTCGAGGACGTCGATCCGCTGCATAAGCGCCGCGCCGAGTTTTTCACCAAGCTGGTCACTGACGCCTTTTCGCCCTCCAACTTCCTGATATCCAACCCGGCAGCGCTCGATACGCTGCTCACCTCCAAGGGCGAGAGTCTGGTCAAGGGGATGCAGAAATTCGCCGATGATCTGGCGCGCGGTGACGGCAAGCTGAAGATTTCTCAGGCTGATTATGCCCATTTCAAGGTCGGTGAAAACGTCGCCACCACGCCGGGCAAGGTGGTCTGGCGCGGCCCCTTGTTCGAACTGCTGCAATATAATCCGACCACGGACGAAGTGCGCGAAACGCCGTTGCTGATCTTCCCGCCGTGGATCAACAAATACTACATACTCGATCTGCAATCGAAGAATTCGCTGATCAAGTGGCTGACGGATCAGGGCTTTTCGGTTTTCGTCGTCTCATGGGTCAATCCGGACGCAGACCTCAAAGACGTCACCTTTGAGGACTATATGTTCGGCGGCGTCTATAAGGCCGTTTCATTAGTCCGTGAACAGACGGGTTCGCCCAAGGTTAACACGGTCGGCTACTGCATCGGCGGCACGCTACTGGGCGTCGCTCTGGCGCACATGGCGGCCAAGGGTGACGACAGCGTGTCATCGGCCACCTTCTTTACCGCCCAGCACGATTTCTCCGAAGCCGGCGACCTCCTCCTCTTCACCAACGAAGCCTGGCTGAAAGAGCTGGAGCGCCAGATGGACGCCGCCGGAGGCGTCCTGCCCGGTGCCGCCATGGCGGATACCTTCAACGCCTTACGCGCCAACGATCTCGTCTGGTCCTTCTTCGTCAATAACTACCTGATGGGTAAGGACCTGACCGCCTTCGACCTTCTGTGCTGGAATGCCGACCAGACGCGCATGCCCAAGGCGCTGCATATGTACTACCTGCGCAAATTCTATCACGAAAACGCCCTGTCTCAGGGCAAGCTCACCATTGCGGGCGTGCCCATCGACCTGAAAAACGTCAAAATCCCCGTCTTTGAGCAGTCCGGTCGTGAAGACCATATCGCTCCGCCGGGCTCTGTGTTCAAATCGGCGCGCCTGTTCGGCGGCCCGGTGACCTTCGTTATGGCGGGCTCCGGCCATATCGCCGGCGTCGTCAACCCGCCCGCGGCCCAGAAGTACCAGCACTGGATCAACGAATTGAGCAATGCCAAGGGCTTACCGGAAACTCTTGAGGTCTGGCAGAAGGACGCCGTCGAGCATAAGGGGTCGTGGTGGGACTATTGGGCCCAATGGCTGCACGATAAGTCCGGCCCGATGGTCCCGGCGCGTGACCCGTCCAAGGGCAAGTTTAAACCCGATATGGATGCGCCGGGTTCGTACGTTCTGGTGAAGTCGTAGTCTTTTAAGACCGTGGGGCCACAGGCCCCACACCCCAAAACCGGAAGTCTGATAAACGCCAGAGTTTGGAGTTGCGAACCCGATATGGGGTGCAGGGGCCTGTGGCCCCTGCGTCTTTAAACCCTTACAGCCTCAGAATAATCGTCTCTACGATCGGTCTGCGGCCCCAGGTATTCTGAGCCGCCTTCTTGAGGACGCGCGCCACGGCGGTTTCGACGGTCTGATCATCGTCGCGTTCCTCGCGCGAAAGCTTCTGCACAGCCTTTTCGGCGATGTCGCACAGCTTTTCGAGCTGATCCGAGATGCTGTCCTCGTCCTCAAAAGCCAGCCCCAGACCCCGCACCTCGACATAGGAGGCCAGTTGGTTTTTGCTGTTGAGGGCGAAGGAGACGAACAACATGCCGTTATGGGCGGCGTGGCGACGTTCGCGCAGGGCTTCGGAGGCTTCGGGGACCAGCATCCCGCCATCGACAAACAGGCGACCGGACGGCACTTCGTCGATAATTTCGGGCTTGCCGGGGGCGAGGCGCACCATGTCGCCATTGCGCAGGACGACCTGTTCCGGGATGCCGATTTCGGCGGCCAGAGCGGCGTGCTTTTGCAGGTGGCGGCGTTCACCATGCGTCGGAATGGCGATTTTCGGGCGCGCCCAGGCGTACATCTGCTTCAGTTCATCACGGCAGGGGTGGCCGGAGACGTGGATGCCGGGGTGATCCTTTTCGGTATGGATTTCCACACCGAGGTCCGACAGACGGTTTTGCAGGCTGCGGATAGCGATTTCGTTGCCCGGAATGACGCGGGACGAGAAGACGCAGGAATCCCCGGCCCCCAGACGCACCAGCGGGTGATTGCCGTCGGCAATGCGCGACAGGGCGGCGCGCGGTTCACCCTGAGAGCCTGTGCACAGATAAAGGACGTCGGTGTCCTTCATCTTGGCGGCTTCGGCTTCGGAGACGAACTCCTGCACGCCCTTCATCAGGCCCACGAATTTCGCGGCAGCCGCCATGCGGTGCATGGAGCGCCCGACGAGGCAGACCGAGCGCCCACAGGCTTCGGCGGCGCGAATGACGCTGTCCATGCGGGCGACGTTCGAGGCGAAACAGGCCACGGCGACGCGACCTTTCAATGTACGGATCACCGCCTCAAGCGCCACCTTCACATCGGCTTCAGAACCCGCCTGCCCGTCCACGAACACATTGGTCGAATCGCAAACCATGGCCAGCACGCCCTCATCGCCGAGCGCGACAATGCGGCTGATGTCGGTGGGTTTGCCGGTGATGGGGTCCGGGTCGATCTTCCAGTCGCCGGTGTGCAGCACAGTCCCCAGCGGCGTTTTGATGGACAGGCCGTTGGGCTCCGGGATCGAGTGGGTGATGGTGATATAGTCGATTTCAAACGGGCCCAGATGCACCTTGCCACCCAGCGGCACCTCGGTCAGGTCGA